>CAXUCT010000024.1:8189-19704 GCA_964249415.1 uncultured Bryobacteraceae bacterium
GTTTTAATCTCGGGCTCCGCGCCGGGGGTCGATCAAGGTCACGGGTCTCTCTGCAAGACGGTTCTGCAAGATATCGAAGTCTTGTCCGCGGGACAGCGCATTGAGAAAAACGTGGAAGGAAAACCGGAAGCTGTGCAGGTTGTGAATTTGCTTGTTTCCCCGAATCAAGCAGAGATCCTCAGCCTTGCGAGTGAGAGCACCAGAGTTCAACTCGTGCTGCGGAATCCCCTGGACACTAAAGAACAGCCCCCCGGTGGTGTATCGCTCGCCGGGCTCTTTGGGCAGCCGGTGATGGCGGCCTCGGCGCCAGTGAAGAACTTGCCCCCAGCCCCGCGGCCGAAGCGATCTGAACCCGTCCACAGTACCCCCGAGACGGCAACTGTAGAAGTTTTTAGCGGAACCAAGAGAACGGAACAATCGTTCGAATTGCCGCACAGGAGATAAGCAATGAAAGCCTTAGTGTGCATTTCGCTCTGCGCCGTTCTCAGCGCTGACGCGGCGCAAGCGCCTTCTCACAGCGAGAGAACGGCCACGCAGAGCGGCGCCTCGATCCTCACTGTCACCGTGAGCAAATCGGTTGTCTTAGAACACTCTGATGGCGTTCGGCGCATCTCAATCTCAAACCCCGAGATCGTGGAAGCGGTTGCGGTGAGTTCGACTGAGTTGCTTTTAAACGGCAAATCGGCGGGTGACACCACGCTGATGATGTGGGACACAGGCGGAAAGCGGCTCAGCTTTGATATTCACGTTGCGTTAAATACATCGAACTTGGATGCCGTGCGGGACGAATTATCCCGGGAAGTTGGGCCCAATATTTCGTTGTCTCTGGAGGGTGGAAATGTATTTCTGCGTGGCACCGCGGATAACCAAATTGCGGCGGACCGCGCGGCGAACATTGCCGGAACGCTCGGGAAAGTCATCAATCTGTTGCGCGTCGTTGTACCGTCAAGTCAGCCGCAGATTCTGCTCAAGGTTCGCTTCGCCAACGTGAGCCGCTCCGCTTCATCGCAGCTTGGATTCAATTTCGTGAGCGGCAACCAGAAGGGATGGGGAGGCACCACAACCGGTCAGTTTGGCCAGCTCCCAGGCAGCTCCAGTACCAGCAATACGAACGCGACCCTGTCGTTGACTGATCTGCTGAATGTCTTCTACTTTCGGCCGGATCTCGACATCGGCGCCATGCTTCAAGCACTCGAGGCCAGAAGTCTGGCGCAAACGCTAGCTGAACCTAACCTTTTGGCGGTCAGCGGCCAGTCGGCAAGTTTCCTCGCCGGCGGAGAATTTCCATTCCCAACCATTCAGGGGGGTGCATCCGGGGTTGGGCAAATCACCGTGCAATTTAAGGAATACGGTATCCGGCTCACCTTTTTTCCGATTGTAACTCCCAGAGGCACTATCCAGATGACGGTAACTCCAGAGGTGAGTTCGCTTGATTACGCGAACGGCCTCACCGTGAGCGGGTACACGGTGCCGGGGCTGGCGACGCGACGCGTGACTACGCAAGTCGAACTTCAAAACGGGCAGAGCTTTGTGATTGCGGGCTTACTCGATAACGAGCTGAGCCAACAACTGGATAAGATCCCGGGCATCGGCAATATCCCAGTGCTTGGAAAATTGTTCCAGTCGCGATCGGTCTCGAAGAGCAAAGATGAACTGCTGGTGCTGGTGACACCGGAACTGGTCCGCCCCATACCCGGAGGCGCTCCGCCGCCGGAAGTTAAAATGCCACTGCCATTTATTAGCGATGGTGCACAAATGCCGCCGCAAACTCCGGGCGCCGAGGTCACAGGCCCGGTACTGCCGCTGCCTATGCGCTCCTCGTTACCTGTCGAAGAACTCAAGAGTTACCGGGAACCGGCGAACTCAGCTCCTCCGGCTAATTCGAATGCACAGGCACCGCTCATGGTCGTGCAACCTGTGCAGTCAATGCCCAGCGCTCAGCCGAACGCAGCGGGCCCGAACCATTGAATACAGGGCGTCAATATGTCCGCTAAACTTTTAACGCACATTCAGGACGATAGCCTGCGCCGCGAGGCCATAGACGTTCTGAAGCAACCCGGTAACCAGATCCCCTTCGATCAGCATGACGGGGACTGGACGAGCCTGCTCGACCGCATTTCGAGTAGCAGACCCGAAGCGCTGTTGCTTGATCTTTCCGCAGTGCCGTCGGAGCTGAATATTGCCATGCGGCAGCTCAAATATCAGTCGCCGGAAATGAAGATCGCCGCGTTACATTCGAGCGCCGATTCCCAGATTATTCTTTCCGCCATGCGCGCCGGCGCGCACGAATTTGTTCATCCGCCGCTTGAAGACGGCCTCATCGCTGCTGTCGAGCGTTTGATGAATTCCGCCGAGGCGGGCGGCGCCCCGGTGACACGCGGCAAGATGATCGGGTTCCTTTCAGCCAAGGGTGGATGCGGTGCCACCACCCTGGCGTGCCACGTTGCATCGGAGCTGCAAAATGTGACGCGCAAAAGAGTTCTGCTGGCCGATCTCGACCTAACCTCCGGGCTGGTCGGATTCCTGATGAAAACGCCCAGCTCCTACTCCATTCTGGACGGGATCAAAAACCTGTCGCGCTTGGATGAGAGCTTATGGAAGGCCCTGGTTGTGGAGCACAGGCCCGGACTCTCGGTTATTCCCGCACCGGCCGTGTACTCCCGATGGGACCACCCGGACGAGGGTCTATTGCGCCAAATGCTTCAGTTCATGAGAACACAGCACGATTGGACCGTCTTGGACTTGGGGCGGAGCCTCAATTCCATTGCCATGGCTGTCCTGGATGAGCTTGATCAGTTATTTCTTGTTTCGACCCTTGAAGTTGTGGCCCTACATGGACTGAAATCGATCGTACATGGGCTATTTGAGCAGGGTGACAAATTGCAGCTGGTGCTCAATCGCACTCCGAAAACGATGGACATCAGCACCCAGGAGTTAGAAAAGATCCTGGGACGATCGCTCTACGCGGCTCTTCCGAACGACTACATGGGACTTTATCAGTCCTATTCAAGCGGCAATCTTCTGGACTCGAATACGCGGCTCGCGCAGCACTTTGCGCTGCTCGCCTCAAAGATTGCCGGAGTTCAGCCGCTGAAGCCGAAAAAGAAATTTGCACTATTTGGATAGGATTCCCCGATGACAGGAACAGACACAACTCGAAACGAGGTCCGTGCCGCCGAAAGCGTACGTGCGGGCGCTACCCCCCGAGACGCTTCTTCTCTTCAGTACCAAGAGTTAAAGTTCTCGATCCACCGCAAGCTACTCGACCGCATTAATCTCGAAGCCGTTTACGCCATGCCGGGCGACAGGGTTCGGCAGGAGATTCGCCCTTCGGTTGCGAAGCTCGTGAACGAGGAAAAAACGCCGCTCAGCCTGGGCGAGAAAGACCGGCTTATCGAGGAAGTTCTTGATGAAGTATTCGGTCTGGGGCCCCTGGAGCCATTGCTGCGCGATCCCACGGTATCAGACATTTTGGTGACGACGCCGCGCCTGATCTATATAGAACGGGGAGGCAAACTCGAGCGCACTACCATCGAATTCAAGGACGACGCGCATTTGATGCGGATCATTGAACGAGTGGTATCGCGCGTGGGACGGCGGATTGACGAATCTTCTCCGATGGTGGACGCACGTCTGCCGGACGGTTCGCGCGTGAATGCCGTCATCCCGCCGCTGGCGGTTGATGGTCCGCTGCTCTCGATCCGGCGCTTCGGCGCCGATCCGCTTCAGCCCGCCGATCTGCTCAAAAAGCAGTCCATCACCGACGGCATGCTGGAACTCGTGAAGGCATGCGTGAAAGCGCGCCTAAATGTGATCATCTCTGGAGGCACCGGCGCCGGCAAGACAACCTTTCTGAATATGCTGTCCGGCTTCATTCCTGCGAATGAGCGCATTGTCACGATCGAGGACGCGGCTGAGTTGCAGCTCCGCCAAACCCACGTGGCGCGCCTGGAGACGCGTCCGGCGAACATTGAAGGCAAAGGCGCGGTGGTGCAGCGACACCTGCTCGTGAACGCCCTTCGCATGCGCCCGGACCGCATCATCCTCGGGGAGGTTCGCGGCGAGGAGGCGCTCGACATGTTGCAGGCGATGAACACCGGCCACGATGGCTCATTAACGACGATCCACGCCAATAGCCCGCGCGATGCGATCAGCCGCTTAGAGGTCATGATCGGCATGGCCAGTTCCAACCTGAATGTCCGCTCCATCCGGCAACAGGTTGCTTCTGCCATCGATCTTTTTATTCAATGTTCGAGACTCGCGGACGGCACTCGAAAGGTGACCTACATCACCGAGTGTTTGGGGATGGAAGGCGAACTGGTGACGACGCAGGACATCTTTCTATTTGAGCGCACGGGGCTGTCGAGCGAGGGCCGGGTCATGGGAAAATTTCGCCCCACCGGCGTTCGTCCCAAGTTCAGTGAAAGGCTCAAGGCAGCCGGGATTGAGTTGCCACCGCAGCTATTTCAGAGCGTCGTCGAGGTTCGCTAGCGTTATGTTCGTGATCGGCGTCGTTTTTGTCGTCATTTTCGGCACGGTCTTGGGGTGCGTTGCGCTAGGCACTTCGTATTTCAGATCAAAGCAGAAGCAGCAGATTCGGAGCATGCTTCAGAAGGCAGAAGCGGGTGGTGCAGACCAGCGGGCGGAGGCCGTTGAATTCATACGGCCGGCAGACGTAGACGACATGCTAGCCAAGTTTCTGCGCCGGTTCGAATTTATGGACCGCCTGGACTTGATCCTTGAACAGGCAGGTAAGGATTGGACCGGCAGCAAGCTGATTATTATCTGCTGCGTCACCGGGGTTCTCGGCGTTCTACTCGGCCTCAAGCTGCGACTCCCGACGGCTCTCATTTGTGCGAGCCTGTTGGGCGCGCTGGGGGCCTCGATTCCACTGCTGCTGGTGTTGCGCAAGAGAGCGAAAACGATACACCAGTTTGAAGAGCAGTTTCCCGAGGCGCTGGATTTCCTTTCCCGCTCCATGCGCGCCGGGCACGGCTTCTCGGTAGCCCTGGAGATGCTTACTACCGATTCGCCGGACCCGCTCGCCTCGGCCTTCCGACGCGTTTCGAACGATCTTCAGCTAGGTTCTTCCTTGGATGTTTCCTTTAGCAAGCTTGCCACGCTCGTACCGCTAGTGGATGTGCGATTTTTTGTTTCCTCGGTGCTCCTGCAGCAGGAAACCGGCGGCAATTTGGGCGAGATCCTGAGCAAATTGGCTTCCATCATTCGTGACCGGTTCCGGCTTAAGGGCCAGGTAGCTGCGGCTGCCGCTCACGGCAAGATCACCGGGCTGGTTCTGGTGCTCATGCCCATCGGAGTGGTAATTGGAATGATGCTCACAAGCCCCGACTATTTACGCCAGCTCGCCGCAGACAGCACGGGCCGCATTCTGATTTACGGTGCTCTGCTCGGCCAGGTAGTGGGTTACTTTGTCATTCGGAAGATTACGAATATAAAGGTCTGATATGAACGTGCTGCTCCCGCTTCTGTTGTTTGTGCTCATTGCAGGCGCGGTTTCTTATTTCGGGTATGTCCACTACGTCCGGCCGTCGCGCATGCTCGATCAGCTTGCAAACACAGGGACGGATTCGATTAGCTCCTCGCTGCGCGCGCGCAAGCGGAAACGCGACTTTTCGTTCTCTCAACTTCTGGAGCCGGTGGGAAATCTGTTACCGGTATCTCCGCAGGATGCTTCGATTTCAAAGCGCGAGTTATTTAGCGCCGGTTTTCGGACAGGTTCCGCTTTGCCCGTGTATTATGGCTCGAAGATACTGCTCGCGACGATTCTTGTCATAACGGCCTTGCTCTTCCGCGATCGTCTCGATAATCCGTTACTTCGTGTCATGTTGCCGGTAGCGGGCGGAGGCATCGGCTTTTTGTTCCCCTCCTTCGTGCTGGGCCGCCTTGTCCGCCGGCGCCATACACTAATCCGGCTCTCCCTACCGGATGTCCTGGATCTCCTGGTCATCTGTACGGAAGCGGGCTGCGGACTTGATCAGGCGATTGTAAACGTAAGCCACGAGCTCAAGCAGGTCCATCCGGCCGTAAGCGAGGATTTAGCCATGGTCAACATGGAGATCATGGCAGGAAAAAGCCGGGCGGATGCCCTGCGGAACCTGGCGCGGAGAACCGGTGAAGACGAATTGCGCAAGCTTGTCGCGATTCTTATTCAGACGGACCGCTTCGGCACGAGTATTGCCGAAGCTCTGCGAACCCAATCAGATTATTTGCGCGTTCGCCGGCGGCAGCAAGCGGAGGAGCGTGCCGGCAAAGTCGGTGTGAAACTCGTTTTTCCGATCTTTTTCTTCTGTCTTCCTTCGCTTCTGGTCGTGACTGCCGGACCAGGAATATTGGCTCTCTTACATAACCTTGGGCCTGCTGTCAATGGAATGCATTAGTCCGGCTAATGGCGTGAGCTGGTGATGCCGATGAGATGGTTGAGGCGCGTCTCGAAGCTGGCCCAGGCTCAGAGCACATTCCTGACTTAGCAGAGTGGTTCACAAGGAGAAAGCAATGAATGATATGACAATGCAGGCGATCATCTGGATTGCGGCTATCAGTATTTTGGTTCTTTATTTGAAGCGCAAGCGTAATCGCAAGATGTTGCCCTAGCCAGGTCGCGGTTATGGCTGAAGCAGATGCACTTCAGCAGCAATTATTAGCCGCGCAGAATTCAGATGGCGGTTGGGGATATGGAACGGGTAGTTCCTGGACCGAACCAACCGCCCTTGCGCTGCTGGCCTTGGAAGCTGCGGGGCCCGCAATGCGGTGGCGCGGATCAGAAGTGAAAACTTCTGCCGAGTGGATGGTGCATGGCGCGCCAACTGTGAACACGGCCCAATGGGCTGCGTGCCAGTGTGCGACTGAATGGCTGGTGCGCAGCCAGCGCAATGATGGCGGTTGGGCGCCACAGCCGGCCGTTGACCAGAGTACTTGGGTCTCCAGCATAGCCGCTCTCGCGCTTCCGGCTAATGGGTCCACGCTGCCTCCTCACTGCCGCGGAATCTCGTGGGTTGTCAGGCAAGTCCAGCCCGGCGAAGCTCCCATGGAACGCTTTCTGGCCAGGCTACAAGGCAATCGTGCCGGTTTTCGGCCGCCCGGTGGCTCGTCCTGGTTTCCAGGAACTGCCGCCTGGATTGCTCCTACCGCCATGGCAACCCTGGCTCTTTTAAACGAAACTCGTAAGAACAAGCACCCAGCCCTCTGCCGATATGTCGCCGATAACCAGCAATTCATCTTGTCAAGGCGGTGCCGCGATGGCGGCTGGAACCATGGAGGCGGCAAATACCGCAGCGAGAACGCGAATTCCTATCCAGAGATGACGGGCATGGCACTGCTCGCGCTGCAGGGTGTCAATCCGAGAGAATTGCTGCTACCACTCGCTCGCGCCACCGACTTTGTCCAATCTCCATCATCGCTTGAAGCGCTCTCGTGGCTGCAATTAGGGCTGCTCGCCCACGGCCGGGATTACCGTGCCCTTAAAACTGAACTACCATGCCGGACGATTCGGGACCTATCTCTCCGACTGCTTGCATTAGCAGGGAACGGCAGCGACAACAAACTACTAGCGTCATCATGATCCAAGAAACACTGTCAATCCCGGTTAGCCGCCGATATTTTTTCTTCGGATGCCTCACCCTTGCCGCTAGCTGCCGCAATTCGAGTCTGCTCCCGAGATACCCTGTTTCGATTGTTCGTGCCCGCTCTTATTCGGCGGAACTGGAAAGCCTCCTGCGTGGCATCTTGATTGAGCACAATGTCCTTGTCCGGGGCAAAAGCGTTCTCTTGAAACCCAACCTTGTGGAGTTCAGCGCGGAAGCTCCGGTCAACACAAATCCGGTTTTTGTCTCAGCTGCAGCTAACGCATTTCGCTCTCTCGGCGCGTCTCAGGTCCACATCGCCGAAGGTCCGGGCCATCGCCGGACGACGCTCGACCTAGCCGCCGCTGCAGGTTACTTCGGTGCCATATCAAACTTTGAAAGGAACTTCACCGATCTGAACTTGGATGAGATCCAGCGTGTCCGGATTGAGGATCCCTTTTCTTCGCTGTCAGAACTGTATCTTCCACAGACAGCACTCAAATACGACTTGTTGGTTTCTCTGCCAAAGATGAAGACGCATCATTGGACTGGTGCGACACTTTCCATGAAGAACCTATTTGGGCTCGTGCCGGGGGCCGTATATGGTTGGCCGAAAAATGTCCTTCATTGGGCGGGAATAGACGAGTGCGTGGCCGATCTCCACTTTCTATTTCCACGGCAATTCTGCATTGTGGATGGCATAGAGGCTATGGAAGGAAATGGACCGATTCTCGGTAATAGCGTCCAGGCTGGAGTGATTGTTGCCGGAACGCATCCTCCAAGCGTAGATGCTACGTGTTGCCGAATTATGCAGATCGATCCGGCCAAGATACGCTATCTCCAACTGGCTGCCGAACGGTCAGGTTGGAAGCACTCCATCGTTCGCCAGATAGGGGAACCTATCGCAGAAGTAACCAGACGGTTCAAACTTCTGCCGGAACTGGAACATTTGCGCTTGCGAACAGACGCTGCAGCGGCCTACTGACGTCAAATGAACATCTCTTCGTCGGTTGTCGCATGATCGACTGTCGGACGGGCACCCTTGCCCAAATGGGCTAATGTCGTGCGAATTCCAGCAAACACTCCGTATACTTCCCGGACCGGCCGAACCACGCCAGACTGCACGTATGCCACGGTTTGCTGCACGCGAGTCATTGAATCGTCCAGTACCATTTCCGCTCGCTCTAGTTGAACCTTGGCGCGGGTGGTTGCGTCACTCAGCAACTCTTCGGCCCGATCCATCTGCGTCTTTGCGCGAGTTGAAGCGTTGCTCAGCAACTCGTCGACTTTAACGAGTTGCTGTTTCGTGACATCCAGAATGGAGTTACTCGTCGCCCCGATCTTCTCCACATGCTTCTCGACGCCGTCAACCGTGCGTCGGGTCGTCCCGATAATCGCCTGTACTTCCGGCATCAGTGGGATGACGGCCTGCTGGAGTTTGCGAGCGACGACAAACATTCCGGCTAACATGGCAGCTTGAATCAGCATCGCCACTGCCGCCAAGGCAACGAAAACTGTGAGAAGGATTAGAAGCGTATGCTCGTCCATAGCAGCCGTGTACTTTGTGACTTTGAATTAGACGTTTTCCGTGGGCTGCCCAGGATTGGTGCCCGAAGCTCCTGGAGCAGGTTTGACGTCCGTAACCGCATCGCGATAAGCCTGTTTGCCCGCTTCGACCGCGGCAGTTAACGTGTCCTTCTGACGTGCAACGGTAGAGCGTCCCTTATCGTAGAGTTCCGCAGCAGACTGCTTTAAATCATCGGTGCGCTGCTTTACAAACTCCTGACCTTCTTGAGCCCGAACTTTGAGGTAATCGGCGCTTTCGCCCGCGCGGGCCTTCAGGTAATCCGCGCCTTCACCGGCGCGATCGGCCAATAACTGACGGGTCTCTTCGCCAGGCCGGGGAGCCCATAGTATTCCCGCCGCCACACCGATTCCCAGGCCTAGCAGAAAGTAACCAAAACCGCCTTTTTCCTCCATGTCATTCTCCCTTAAAGTGTCAGGTCCCAAGGGCCTGCCGTTTTGCAATACTCCTCTTAGAGCATGCTACAGTACTAAACGTTTCAGCGAGATGGCTATGCGAAGTAAACCCAAACTGCTCAACGCGGAAGGGTTATGGAACTACGCCCTGCGGGTCTTAGGAAACCGTGCGCACTCCGCTAATGAGCTTAAGCAGAAGCTTTCCCGGCGGGCGGAATCACCAGAGGCTCTGAATGTCGCGGTGAGCAAGCTCGGGGAGTACGGCTTAACTGACGACATCAAATTCTCTGAAACAGTCGCATTTGCCCGCCTGCAAAGTCAGGGCTTCGGGAGATTTCGTGTCTTGAATGAGTTGCGAAACAAGCACGTAGCGCAACCGGTCGCCCAAGCGGCGATAGAAAAAGCCTATTCGGGAACCGAAGAGACGGAGCTTATTCGCAACTTTCTCGACCGTAAGTACAGGGGTAAAGATTTGGCACTCTTCTTAAGCGAGCAGAAGAATCTGCTTAGTGCGTATCGCCGCTTGCGAGTAGCCGGATTTAGCAGCAACGCTTCTATGTCCGTTCTGAAGCGCTACTCCACTCAGGTCGACGAAACCAACCCGCCGGAAGACGATGAGCTTGGCTAGAATTTGACCTGCGGAACCTTCTTTTCTTCTTCCGTCGCTTTGAAATAGGCGTCGTCGCGGTGAAAACCGAAAAGCGAAGCTGCTAAGTTCTTTGGGAATAGATCGATATCTGTGTTGTATTTCTGAATCGCTTCGTTGTAATCGCGGCGGTCTACGGCTATCCGGTTCTCAGTTCCCGCAAGCTCGTCCTGCAGCCGAAGGAAGTTTTCGTTCGATTTGAGCTGCGGATAATTCTCCTGCAATACCAGGAGGCGGCCAATGGCGCCACTCAGTTGATTATTAGCGCCGATTTCATCCTGCTTCGTATGCGCCCCGAGCAAGGCTGCGCGTGCATTGGCGACCTCGCCGAATACCGTTTGTTCCTGCTTGGCGTAGCCTTTTACCGTCTCCACCAGGTTGGGGATTAGGTCCGCGCGCCGCTTCATGTCATTATCAACTTGCGCCCAACGTCCATCAATTCCATTGTGCTCCGTAACCAGCTCATTTCGCTCACCCATGAGCTGTCCGCCAAACACCAGAGCTACTAAGACTAGAATCCCAAGTATGATCAGTGCACTCTTCATCCCGCTACCCCCAAATCAGCTTCTCCCGTTCCGTTATTTATCCAGCACATCGACGAAACGCACCAAAGCATCTGTCTCAATTAGATACTTCTCCAGTAGAGACACGCCGCTCACATCCGTCGAAGGCTTTTGAACTACTCGAATCGCCAGTATCGCATTCGCCCCCTCGAGTGGCATTCTCATAACGTTCTGAAGGGCCGCCAGAATCTCGTCCTTCTTCCAGCGCGGCGGGTGGCCGCTCAGGATCAGTGCGTGACGGCCTAGAACACAGAAGGTAGAAAGCGAGTCAGTCAGCAGCCTGAACAGCAGCTCGGGATTACGCAGCACTTCCGCCGCTTTTTGACGCAGTCGGATCTGCATCGAGCGCAAGCCGTGCTCCACCTGGGCACGATAAAAGGATCGATCGATGGAAAGGTTCTGGACGATGTCTGCACCGTGCAAAACTTGCCGATGTTCCTGCATATCGTGGAACTCCATCGGAAAGCAGTCGGTCGAGGTACGCACCTCTTCCTCCGTCAGCAGCAAAGGCGCCGGATTCCGCCGCTCCCGCCACCAGCGGAAAATCGGTTCAGATTGTGAGAGTTCGTGCGGCGACACGCGGTCAAGCACACACAGAATATTTAGGTCCGAACTGCCCTTGCTCCAGTCACCCATTGCCGCGGACCCGTAAAGGATGATCGACACAACATGATCCCCAAAGACACCAACGAGTCGCTTTGTCAGTTCTGAAAGTTCTTGTTCCAAGATAGTGCCCTGTCCAGTTC
>CAXUCT010000025.1:0-1368 GCA_964249415.1 uncultured Bryobacteraceae bacterium
GGCTTTTTCCGTTGTCTGAAAGGAAATCGGCAACGCGGGCCGCTTCCGTACCGTATTCGTCGGCTGTCACTGCGCATTGACAAGGCCTAAGGCACTGGTTCATCTCGCCATAAATACAACCCGGGTGCTCCGGAGCCGGCGCTAGAAACTCGACGCAGCGGCGCAGTTGAAAAAGAGCTAGAGCCTTTTGTTCATACTCGTAAGCCAGATCCCGTGTCATGAATGGACCGAAGACGGGCCGCGATTTAGCAGGAATGCGGTTCAGTACGACCAAGCGCGGAAAAGGATCATCCACGCTCAGGGTTGCAAACCACGGCATGCGAAGCCGCATTCGCGCAAGGTAGTCATCTGGAAAGTGCTGCTTTGCGAGTGCATGCATCAATAGAGACGTTTCGAGTTTGGACGATGTGGGCCAACAGTGCACGCGCGCCAAGTTGTCCTTCAACCGTGTGAGAAGATTTTCGGGGCCGGATCTGGAGGAGATTAGCAGCCTGGTTAAGCGCGCGCGTAGATTGGATGACCAGCTTAAATGAGGCGCACGTCCAGGTGATTCGAGAGCGTAGATTCCAGGGCTGGCGGGGCTCGATTTGATTCGATCAGAGAGATCCGCAGCAGACACATCAAGCTGGAGGGATGCTGGAACTTTCACGGTTTCAAGAAAGGACGGTTCACTTGAATTGTACAGATTTACTACTTAATTCTCCGCATGGAGAAGCAAGGGCGCGCTATTAGGGCTTGACAGGGATGTGGCGCAGTCTAGAATAGGTGTTATTTCGCTATGCAGGGTTGTCAGCACGAGCGAACCGAGTTCCTCTATCGCCGCGACGGTGTAGATTACGTGCGTTGCCTAGACTGTGGGCAGGTCTTTGAGGCAGAGGATCTAGAGACGGTTCCGGTTTATGAAGATGAGGAAGAGAAGCCCAGGAAGCGACGATAGGAGAAGGTGAATCCCTCAGCGCGTCATGTTGGGCGCAAGCTTCACCGCTCAAAAGGAAACTCGTGAGATCCTAAAGCGTTGGACCTGGCTAATCTGACCCGTGCCTAATCTGACCCGCGTCTCGCCTTTGGAACGCAGCGCGCTAAAGAGCCCGCTGCGGATCGTCTCAATCGGCGGAGGAACCGGTCTTTCCACGCTCCTTTCGGGCCTGAAGAAGCACGCCCGCAGCGGCGGAGATCAAGCGCAAGCTGGGAACCCGGCCGTGGAGATTACAGCGCTGGTGACTGTTACTGACGATGGTGGCAGCTCGGGCCGGCTGCGCCGCGATTTCGACATTTTGCCCCCCGGTGACATTCGCAATTGCATGACCGCGCTTTCAGAGGATGAAGACCTTCTATCGCAGTTGTTTCAGTATCGCTTCGCGGGTGGGC
>CAXUCT010000025.1:1378-5350 GCA_964249415.1 uncultured Bryobacteraceae bacterium
GGTGGGCGTGGCCTGAAGGGTCATAGCTTCGGGAATTTGTTCCTGACCGCGATGCACCAGATTACCGGTGACTTTGCACATGCGGTGAAGCTGTCCTCGGAGATTCTGGCGATCCGCGGACGCATCTTTCCGGCTACATCCTCAAACGTGACGCTCGAAGCGGTGCTGGCCGATGGCTCCGTCGTGCGTGGGGAAAGCAAGATCAGCAAAAGCCGGCGCCCCATTGAGGAAATTCGCCTCCGTCCGGGAGATTGCGACCCGCTGCCCGAAGCCTTGGAAGCGATCGCGGCGGCGGATCTGATCACCTTAGGTCCGGGTTCGCTTTACACGAGCATCATTCCGAATCTGCTGGTGAAGGGCATTCCAGAAGCGATTGGAGACTCTCCTGCGTTCAAGGCCTACTTTGTCAATCTGATGTGGCAACCCGGAGAGACGATTAATTTTGCCGCCTCACAGCACGTGGAGGCCATACACAAGCATGCCGGACATAACTTTATAGATTGTGTAGTTCTCAACACGGCGTCCATCCCGCTGGCTCTGCAACGCCGGTACGCCAGGGCACATGTGAAGCCTGTGGAGAATGATCTAGGCCGCTTGGCCGAGCTTCGCGTGAAGGTGGTAACGGCCGAATTGATCCCCGCTGGCGAAGCCGCTGATCAAAGGGTCCGCCATGACTCCGCAGCGTTGGCGGAAGTGGTCATCGACCTAGCCAGCCGGTCGCGGGCGCATCGCGTTCGAAAGGAAGCGCTGGCCGCGCAGAGCACGCGGCTCGCAAAACGTTCCAAACACAAATGACAGAGAATGTGACAGTCGTGATCCTGGCCGCTGGGCTGGGAACGCGCATGAAGTCAGTCAAAGCCAAGGTCCTGCACGAAGCAGGCGGCGAAAACTTGCTGAACAACGTGATTCGGGCCGCGCTCGAAGTGGCGCCGCCGGAGCGAATCATTGCTGTGGTGGGGCATCAAGCAGCGGAGGTTCGTCAAAGCGTCAAGTTTCCAGGAATTCGCTTCGCCGAACAGCGAGAGCAGAAAGGCACGGGTCATGCGGTGAGTTGCGCGCGGGAGTCTGTCGATACTCGCGACGGAAAACTCATCATCCTGAACGGAGATGGTCCTCTGCTGAGACCGGCAACGCTGAAGGCGCTGCTTGCCCATAGCAGCAAGGCGCCGGGAGGCAGTATTGTCACTACCGAAATGGCTGACGGGACCGGCTATGGCCGTATTGTGCGCGATGAACACGGAATGGTTGCCGCCATTGTGGAGCAAAAGGTGGCTACCGCGGAACAGTTGAAGATCCGCGAGATTAATCCCGGTGTGTACTGTTTCGATGCAAGCTTATTTTGGCGATACGTAAACGAGATCAGTGCCGGTCAACCCGCGAACGAGTACTATCTGACCGATATGGTCGAGATTCTGCGGCAACATGGCCACGCCGTCGTTCCTCTGCCCGTCCCGGACGAAACGGAGCTGCTTGGGATCAATACGCGCGCGGAGCTTGCGATTGCGGATAAAATCCTGCGATGGAGAAAAGCACACCAGCTGATGCTTGCCGGCGTAACGCTGGAAAGCCCAGAGACTATCACGATTGATGCCGACGTGCAGGTGGGACAGGATACGTTAGTGGAAGCGAACGTGCAGCTACGCGGAGGGACGCGCATTGGACGGAATTGCCGCATTGGCACGGGCTCGGTGTTGCGCGACTGTGAGATCGCGGACGGCGTAACAATACTGCCGTATGTAGTTGCGGAAGCATCCTCGATGGGAGGGGGAGCTTCTGTGGGACCCTTTGCGCGGCTTCGGATGAATGCCCAAGCCGACGAAAATACCCACATCGGAAATTTCGTGGAGCTGAAAAAGACGAAGCTCGGGAAAGGGTCGAAAGCTAGTCACCTGGCTTACCTGGGCGACGCTACGATTGGTACGGGCGTGAACGTAGGGGCAGGCACGATCACCTGCAATTACGACGGTCAGCGAAAGCATCCCACGGCCATCGGGGACGGGGCATTCGTGGGCAGCAACTCTACGCTGATTTCGCCCGGGACGATTGGCGAAGGCGATTACATCGCCGCCGGCTCCACGATCACAATGACGGTGGAAGCAGACGCGCTGGCGCTGGGGCGCTCTCGCCAGGTGAATAAGCCTGGTTGGGCGAAAAAGCGGCGTAGCTCGGCTAAAGAGCCCTGAAGCGGCTGGTTCTGCGAGTTTGCGCCGGCACGGGCGGCTGAACTCTGAGACGGATGCCGTTCAGAAAACCGTGCCGGGGTGATACAAATTCGGGATTCTTAACTCCCCGATCGCAATTAATTCCCCATCATGGGACAGCGCCTTCACAAATGGCGACCCCCGCCGGACCACGAACGGCGACGTTCGGAAGTCGCGGCCCTGACGAATATGTGCTTCGGCCAAAGCAGGGAAATACTCCGCGGGAAAATGAGGCAGTAAACGGGCGGACGGAATCACAGATTCCGCCAGGCGTCCATCCGCCGCGAGCGCGCCGAGTTCATCCAAGCTCTTTGCCTGTTCGATACTGAAGTCGCCCGACACTGTACGGCGCAGCTTACTTAGCAACGCGCCGCAGCCGAGCCGCTGGCCTAAATCGTGCGCCAGACTTCGGATGTAGGTTCCTGCCGAGCCCGTGACAAGTAGATCCACGCACCTTTCGGAGACAGCCTGCACTTCCAGCCGTTTGATTTCAATTTCCACCGGCTGTAACTTAACCGGTTCTTTCTTGCGAGCAAGCTTGTACGCTCTCACGCCGTGAACCTTCTTCGCGGAGACGGGCGGCGGCGTCTGCAGGATGCGGCCGTGAAAAACCGCTAACGCCGAATGGATCAGCTCTGCGCGCTCAGGTAAGGCCAGCCCGGTTTGGACCACTTCACCATCCGCGTCGTAGGTATCTGAAACCATGCCCAAAGTGATTTCGGCGAGATACGTCTTGTCTTCCCTTCCGAAGAACGGCGCCAAGCGCGTGGCCGTTCCCGTCATAAGCACAAGTAAACCGGTGGCCATGGGATCAAGCGTGCCCAGGTGACCTACACGCTTGGTGTTGGCCAATCTGCGCCACCGGTTCACCACGTCGTGGCTGGTACATCCGGCAGGTTTGTCTATAAGGACGATGCCATTCATGAGTAGTTCAGCGAATCGTTTTATCGGGCTACGCTAGGTTAGGCTGATAACTGCGGGGTCGCGCACCTTGCGCCGGCACCCAACCAGCGAGGCAAAAGCATTTGGAAGAAGAGGTACTCGGTAAAGCTTACGACTCGCGCTTGATGCGCCGGCTTCTGAGGTACATGAAGCCGTACAAGGCAGTGATTGCCGTCTCTTTGATATTGCTGCTGGTAGATTCTCTTCTTCAGGTTATCGGACCGCTCATTACGAAGCTGGCTGTTGACCGTTACCTGGTGCCGGTTCACCACGCACAAACATTTCCCTTCCTCGATACATGGCTCTCGCACGACCCTTGGAAAGGACTCACGCAATTAGCGGAGATATACCTGCTTGCGCTCGTGCTGGGATTTGCGTTCGACTTCGGGCAGACGTACCTAATGCAGTGGACTGGTCAGAAGGCGATGTTTGACTTGCGCCGGCAACTGATGGCTCATCTACAAACGCTTGACGTAACTTACTACGACCGGAATCCGGTCGGCCGCCTGGTGACGCGCGTCACCACTGACGTGGATGTGCTGAATGATCTGTTCGCTTCGGGGCTGGTGACCATCCTGGGTGACCTGATGATGCTATCGTTCGTGATCATCGCCATGCTTCGCTTGAGCCCTGGAATGACAGGGCTGATGCTCGCGGTGATGCCACTGGTGGTGCTGGCTACTGTGAAGTTCCGGCGCACCGCTTCGCAGAGCTATAGGCGTATTCGAGTAGCAATCGCCAAGATTAATGCTTATCTGCAAGAGCACATCGCAGGCATGGCAGTGCTGCAATTGTTTAGCCGGGAAGAACGCAGCAAGCAGGAGTTCGC
>CAXUCT010000025.1:5360-19702 GCA_964249415.1 uncultured Bryobacteraceae bacterium
GACTCCATTACAGCCTACGGCTGGTTCTATCCGGTGGTTGAATTCCTAGGGATGCTGGCGCTCGGCCTTCTGCTGGCGTATGGCGGCTTCCGGATTCGTCAACGCGCACTCACATTGGGCGTTTTGGTGGCCTTTTTCCAATATGGCCTGCGATTTTTTCGACCCATCCAGGATTTGAGCGAGAAGTACAACATCCTACAGGGCGCGATGGCGGCTTCTGAACGCATCTTCAAGCTGCTGGACACGCACCCAAGCATCGTCTCACCTGAGCGAGCCGTGACCCTGCCCGGCGGCCCTCTCGATATTGAATTTGACGGTGTGTGGTTCGCTTATAACGACGAAGAATGGGTGTTGCGCGATGTGAGCTTTCGCGTGGCGGCTGGCGAAACGGTGGCTATCGTGGGACACACGGGCGCCGGCAAGACCACCTTGACAAACCTGCTGCTGCGATTCTATGACGTGCAGCGAGGCACAATCCGGATTGGCGGAATCGATATACGGCGCCTGGACATGATCGGACTGCGGCGGCAATTTGGAGTCGTGCTGCAGGACCCTTACCTATTTACAGGCACGCTCCAAACAAACATTCGGCTGGGCACGCAGGGCATTACCCCACAGGACGTGCACCGCGCGGCGCAGCAGGTCAACTTGCTGGAGTTTGTCAATGAGTTGCCGGAGGGCTTCGACACGCCAGTCCGCGAGCGAGGCAATGGCTTTTCGACAGGACAGAAACAGCTCATCAGCTTCGCTCGTGCACTGGCACACAATCCGCGCATTCTCATACTTGATGAGGCCACTTCGAGCGTAGATACCGAAACCGAGCTGAGAGTTCGGGAAGCGCTTACCAGGCTAGTATCGAATCGGACTTCGCTCGTGATTGCGCACAGATTATCCACCATCCAGCGCGCGGACCGCATCATTGTTATGCATAAGGCGCAATTGCGGGAAATGGGGACACATCAGGAGCTTCTGGCGCGACGCGGCATTTATTGGAAGCTCTACCAATTGCAGTACAAGGAACAAGAGCTCCATGCCGAAGAGGAACTTGCGCCTCAGCAATTGTAAGGTTGCAGAGCCGCCCAACGTAGTGCTACGGGCGTTTGGCGGACTCAAGGTGCGCCAAAAGCTGGCAATCCTGCACAACATTTTCTTTTTTGTATTGGCCGTTTCGGTATATCTCTCGTTGATCCCCGCGTTCGCCGAGCATCTTTCGGCGGCGCGCGAGCGGGAATTTCGAATGGTATGGCGGATCTTTTCGTCTGACCTGGCCGGAAGCGCCAATCCGTTGCGGGGAGATCTGAGTGTGTATGGGTTGCGGGAAGGCTCCAATTCCGAACTCGGTTTATCGGACGAGGGAGAACAGTTTCTCCAACTGCACCCAACCTCCATCTGGCAGCAAAACCCAGACATTCTCTTCCGCAACGGCGCAGCGCCTGGCCAGTACCGTCGCGTGACCCTGCCGGCGTTTTTTTATGCTACGGCGTTGCGGCGCGCCCGTATCAGTCTGTTTGTTGTACTTGGAACCATCTATGTGCTGTCCATAGTAATCCTCGAGTTTCTAATTCTGCCGCAATATGTGTATCAGCCGTTGAAGCTCATGCTGGACGCAGACAGCGCGACCCGGCATGAAGATCGAGAACACGAAATGATTGATGGGCGTTTCATCCTGAATGACGAGATCGGCCAGATCATGCAATCGCGAAACGCGACTGTCGCGCAGCTCCGGCGTCATGAGGACGATCTTGCCGGCGCGTTGCAAAGGCTGGAGGAACAGGATCGGCTGGTAAGTCTTGGCCTCTTGAGCACCAGCGTGGCGCACGAATTAAATACGCCGCTGGCGGTCCTGCAGGGCTCGATTGAGAAGCTTCTCGAAACCACGAAAGATACCCAGACGCTGGAACGTCTGAACCGCATGCTGCGCGTGACACAGCGGCTGCGGAAGATCAGCGAAGGACTGGTGGATTTCGCCCGCGTGCGCAAGCAAGAGACTGAGGCCGTGTCTCTCCATTCGCTTGTGGACGAGAGCTGGAACCTGGTTGCGATTGATGAAAAGGCGGCGGCTGTCACGTTCCGGAACAATGTGCGCGAGAGCGACACCGTTCTGGGCAATTCCGACCGGCTAGTGCAGGTATTTGTAAACCTATTGCGAAATGCGTTGCTTGCCGTGTCTAGCGGCGGCGAGATTCACGTAGAATCGAGACAGTGGCGGCGTGGCGGCCAGAGTTGGATCTCCTGCATGGTTCTCGACAATGGACCGGGCATTCCGGCGCACATTCTGCCCAATCTGTTCGAGGCGTTTGTGACCACCCGCCTCGATGCCCGGGGGACCGGTCTCGGGCTTACAGTAGCAGAGGGCATCGTCACCCAACATGGTGGAACCATCTGTGCGTCGAACCGTCCGCAAGGT
Organism: uncultured Bryobacteraceae bacterium; assembly: GCA_964249415.1. Taxonomy (GTDB): domain Bacteria; phylum Acidobacteriota; class Terriglobia; order Bryobacterales; family Bryobacteraceae; genus Bog-105. Next base: position 7,768 of record CAXUCT010000025.1, read on the forward strand.
GGAGCATCGCTTGAAGTGATGCTGCCTGCGGCGGTCTGAGCGACGCCTATAGATACAGTATGAGTGAGAGTGTAGAACTCGCGGCGGCTCTCGTCGACGTAGCAGTGCTCGATGACGACAGTGACTTTCGCACCTACATCGAAGATCTGCTTCACGACGAAGGTAAGTATTCCGTTCGCGCCTTCGGCCATCCTGAGGAGCTATTTGCATCCGCCGAGGTCCGCCTGCCCGACATCGTCCTGCTTGATATGAAGATGGGCTCCGCTACTGGCGAAGAAGTAGTGGAAAGATTGCTTTCCCGTTGGCCTGACCTTTGCATCATCGTCGTCACGGGCTATCCATCTCTCGAGAATATGCGCGCTACTTTTAAGCTGCGCGTTTTCGACTATCTTGCCAAGCCGTTCTCGTTATCGCAATTGCGCGGGATCCTAGCTAATGCCGTGCAGCAGTTCAGCCTGGGACAAACGCCCCAGGACCGTTTGAGAGAACGCCTGGGGCACAGGATTAAGCTGCTTCGTGTAGAGCGCGATTGGTCACTCAAAGAACTGGCCACGGCTACGAAGCTTAGTGTTTCGCAAATCAGTTCCATCGAGCGCGGTACCAACCTCCCCAGCATCGAAAGCCTGCTCTCCTTATGCCGTGCGTTTGATCGAAAGCCATCTGAGATCCTCGCATCTATTGACTTTTGAGTAGATGATCTTACCTGGTGGCTTCGGCAACCTTGCTCTTTTTAGTTGCGTCTGACAAACTTGGATCAGTTTTGCGCCCTGTTGAGCGCGACCTCTTATCATTTCTGCCATTGATGCATTTATCCCGTCTGCTCCAGCGCTTCGCTTGTCCCCTTCTTCTCGCAATCTTTGCTGTTTCCGGCTCCGCACCGGCAGGGCAGCAGTCCCAGAAAAGCTTGCGGTTCCCGTATCCAGAGAAGCTCTCATACCGGATTGAATGGCGCTTGATCGGGGAACTGGCAAACCAACTTACATCTGGAAAGCGCCGGATGGGTTACTCGCCTGTATAAGGTGCTGGATAACTACAGAGTAGTAGCCAACGCAAATTTCTGCGGCGCAAGCTCCTTCCTGGATGCTGAAGAAGGAAAGCGGCACAACGTGAGTCACATGACCTTTGAGAATAATCGCCACAAAGTAGATTACGAAGAGCGTGACCTATTAAAGAATTCCACTGAAAAGAAGCAGTTGGATATAGCACCTTGTACGTATGACATCACTGGAGCGCTGGCCTCGCTACGCGGCATGGACCTGCCACCTGGTAAGTGGGGCACGTTCCCTATCACAGACGGCAAGAAGATGGCCTATGGCAAGATTGAGGCGCAGGCGAAAGAAAGCGTGATCGTAGGTGGAAAGAACTATCCCACCATCCGATACGAGGCTTTCCTGTTCGACAATGTGCTCTACAAGCGGAAAGGCCGATTGCTGATGTGGATAACTGACGACTCGGACCGGATCCCTGTCCAGTTTCGGCTATCTATGGGCTTTCCTATTGGCACAGTCACGGTACAGCTGGACAAGCAACAAAAGACGTAGACCGCCCCGCGCAACTTGGCGGATCCCCGTTGCGTCATGATATTGAATATGAGGTTCCGTCCGGGCGCCGCGCAAGTCTCCCGCTTGCTTTGTACCGCTTTCGCTTTCGTCTGCTTAGCGGGTGTTTTGTACGCGCAGATGCAGATGAACGTGGCCCAACTGGTTGAGTTCATCCGCTCTGAGTTAGCGCTGAAAGGCCCCGACAAGCAGGTTGCAACTTACATCAAAAAGGTCCAACTCACCGAAAAACTGACGGACAAAACGATCTTAGATCTTGAAGCGCAAGGAGCCGGTCCTAAGACCGTGCAGGCCTTACAGGAACTTCGAGATCAGAGCTCAACCCGGAAGGCGCCTGCCCAGGACGCCACCTACTCGCCCGCTACCGCGCCCGACACATCGCTAAGCTCGGGTCCGGCTCGCACGACCTTAGGCACAACGAAAGGCCCAGTCATCCCGCCACCTGACTCGATTCGGCAGCAGAAGATCATCGATTTGATGCGGCAGTATGCGCTCTCTTACACGCAGAATCTGCCGAACTTCATCTGTGTGGAAGTGATACGCCGCTATATAGACCCCAATGCGGGCGACCATTACCGCAGTCTGGGAAACGTACTCTCCAAAGTGAGCTACAACGAAGGGGCGGAGAAGTATGACGTCTACTCCGTCAACGGGCATTATGAAAATACCGATCTGGAGCATGCCGCGGCTAGCGGAGGCGCGATATCCAGTGGCGAATTCGGCAGCTTGATGCACGAGATTTTTGAGCCTCGTAGCGAAGCTGCATTCGCTTGGGATCATTGGGGACGGCTCCGCGGCAAGCGAATGGCCGTGTTTAGTTACTTCATCGACAGCGGCCATTCGGCTTGGTCAATAACTTATGGAGGTGGCCCTGGGGACCAGAAGCGAATTTTAACAGCGTACAAGGGTTTAGTGTACGCAGATGAGAACACTGGCGAGATTGACCGTATCCAGTTTGTAGCTATTGATATCCCAAAGAGCTTTCCGGTCAGCGCGGCCACTGAGATCCTTGACTATGATCAAGTCCAGATCAGCGGCCAGCCTTATATTTGTCCGCTGGCGGCGAAGGTGTACATGACAGCTGGTCGTGAGAAAACGAAGAATGAGATAGAGTTCCGGAACTACCGCAGATTCGGAACTGAGACCGGCATCACTTACGATATGAAGGCAGATGCGCCAGTACCCCCTCCCTTGCCCGCCAGCAGGACGGAAGAGCAGCCAATTGGCGCCGAGACAGCCGCCGCGCCGACGAACATCTCAACAGCAGCTTCCGCACCCACAGCGTCTCAGAAGCCAAAGCACAATGACGGCGCTTGGTCGATGCCTACGCCGCCACCTCCACCGCCTCCGCAATAGCAGTCAGTGTGCGATCGAGAGCGGCGTCGCGGTTGCTCTCGTCCACAGTTACCACGTAGGAGGCCGAACCAGATGGCCGCCATCGGGCGAGCATCCGTGGGCACGCGTGTCCTGAGAAAACAGAGACCAAAGGAACACCTCCTGCTGCGGCTACGTGCTGTCCAGCGGAGTCATAACCTACGTAGAGCTTGCTCTGAAGAATGTGGCTGGCGAAAGACGCATAGCTGCCGCCATGCAGATGAAGTAACTGTGACGAGCCAAGGTGATCGGCAAGCGCGTTCACGCGCGATGCCTCTTCACCGCCCGCGCCACAATCCAACAGAATGGGACGGCCCTGCTGCAGCAGCGACTTCAGTAGCCCGTATTCAAAGTCATCACCCACGCGCTTATTGGCGTTGTCGCCAACGCCCAAACTTACAGTGATATCGGCTAGCCTATTCTGCGGCGGTGGCGCCACATAGGGCCGTGCGCCGGAAACATCGAACACTTCGGCCAGCCATTCAGCCGTCAGATCCGGAAGATTTGCATCTGTTTCGCCACCGAACGCCCGGCTTTCGAAAAAGAAGTAGCGGGCATCATCGCTAATCGGGATCAGCCCCAGTTGTGTAAGGCGCGAATCCGGATCGATGACGATCGCGCTCGGCTCTTTCACTATGACCTGCAGCTCAGCAGCAGCCAGAAGACGCTCTCGCAACAGGCTGCCACGCCCATAGGTCACCGGCAGCGGCACAATACGTGAATCCGCGGCAAACATCTCAGCATTCTTCGCGGGTCCCACCAGGCAAATTTCGGCATGTGGAAAGCGTTCCTTCGCTGCCGCGAGCGCCACGCTCGTTACCGCGACATCAGCGCCCAAAGTCACGCGCGATAAAACAAATACGCGCTGCACGTCACCGCCCGGAAAGCGCCGAACTTGCCGCACTCTTCGATACCGGAGGAGCAAATCATCCGCGCCATATTCCGGAAGCGCTCGTGAGATGACATGTGAGAATAGCTTTGCATACACCTCGCACAGCGATGGTTCGAACAGATCCGCAAGCCGCTCAATCACAACACTGAATAATGCACGCGTCGCGGCACGGGCTGTGAAATTGTCTTCTTCGTCAAGCGCGCGCTCAATCAGCGCATCCAGAGTGCGAGACGGCCAAGTCCCGTAGATCAGACAGTCGTCGAGAATTTCTAGCGCGAGTTCATGCGCCGATGTACTTGCCAATTAGCAACTCCAAATTGTCCTTAGCGGATTGCGGAATCGCCGCGCGATCGGTAATGATGGCATGCCGCAGAGCCGAGCCGCACTTACAGCTTCGCCCTTCAGGAATTGCAGCGATGACATGCCGTACCAGCTTCGATGCATTTTCGATATTCTTGCCGAACGTTTCCATGATCTGCTCAACCGCTACGGCGTCGTGCTCCTGGTGCCAACAGTCGTAATCGGTCACCATGGCAATCGTCACGTAGCAGATCTCGGCCTCCCGCGCGAGCTTGGCTTCTTGAAGGTTCGTCATGCCGATGACGTCCATACCCCAACTGCGATACACATTCGACTCCGCGCGCGTCGAAAACGCAGGGCCCTCCATGCACAGGTACGTACCACCTTGCTTGCTGTTGATTCCAATCTGGCCGGCCGACTGATGAACGAGGTCCGAAAGTTGAGGACAGACCGGATCGGCAAAGCTCACATGCGCCACAACTCCGCCGCCGAAAAACGTGGAGATCCGTCCGCGCGTGCGATCAAAGAATTGATCCGGAATAACGAAGTCTAGCGGTGCATGCTCTTCCTTGAGTGAACCTACGGCGCTCAACGAAAGGATGCGCTCCACTCCAAGCATTTTCATGCCATAAATATTCGCGCGGAAGTTCAGCTCAGAGGGGGCGATCCGGTGCCCGCGCCCGTGCCGGCTCAAAAATGCCACATCCTTGTCTTGTAAATGGCCGACGATATAGGCATCAGATGGTTCGCCAAAGGGTGTCTCTAGCCGTAACTCTTCCTGCCCCTCGAAGCCCGGCATAGAATAGAGACCGCTGCCACCGATGATGCCGATTCTCGCTTTCTTTTCCAATACGATGTTCCGCTCCTTTGCTTCCGCTCGGCTACTTCTGTATCAGTTCCACCAAAACGCCGCCTGCTGAGGCTGGATGCACAAAGACGTAAGTATGACCCCCCGCACCTGCGCGAGGCTCATTCATCAGTCTTGCGCCACCGGCTGAGAGACGCGCAACAAGGGAGGCGAGGTCGTCCACGCGCAAGGCGATGTGGTGTAAGCCGGGTCCACGCTTCTCAAGAAATTTTCCGACCGTTGAATTTCTATCCGTCGCCTCCAGCAGTTCGATCCGGGGTCCAGCGCCCTGTGCGCCTGTGGGCAGCATGGCCACGATCACTTGCTCCGCCTCTACGGTCTCCTTCTTCCCTATTGGCATTCCAAGTAACTGCCCGTAAAATGCGAGCCCCTCATCAAGCGTTCGCACCGCAATGCCGAGATGGTCCACTTCAATACTCATTTTCAACGCGTCCGCTCATTCACCGTTCTCCACGCCCGCAAAGCCGCCAGCGCCGAGTAAGGGTCTTCCAGCTTGCTTGCTACGCGTGCAGCATGCAGCTCTATCTCATGCTCGGGGACCATTGCCACTAGTTCATAGCGAAGCATTTCCCGCAGTCGAAAGGTCCAGGTATCCGCGCGCGAGCTCTTCACCTCACACCGTTCAAACACTGAGCGGATCTCAGTCAGCAGCTCGTTTACACCTATTCCGTCGGTAGCAATCACGCACCGCACAGGGGCTGAATGGACCTTCTCTGTAACGCTCTGCATGGCCCGGATCTCCCTTTCCAGCCGATCGGCGCCCGGCAAGTCCGCTTTATTGATCGCGAACACGTCCGCGACCTCTATGATACCGGCCTTCATCGCCTGCACATCATCTCCGAACCCGGGAATGAGTACAAGCACGGTGACATCGGCTAGACGCGCGATCTCTACTTCGTCCTGTCCCACGCCGACGGTTTCGATAAGCACCACGTCGCGACCCGCGGCATCGAACAGCAGCGCCATCTCCAACGTGCTTTGCGCCAGCCCCCCTAAGCGTCCGCGGGTTGCCACCGATCGGATGAACACCCCGCCGTCTTCAGAGTGATCCTGCATGCGAATACGGTCACCCAGGATCGCGCCGTGTGAAAAAGGACTGCTAGGCTCCACCGCAATGATGGCGACGGTCTGGCCGCTGCTCCTTACAACCTTGGCGAGCTGATCGACGAGCGTGCTCTTCCCCGCTCCCGGCGGTCCCGTAATGCCGATGACCATTGCGCGGCCCGTGCGCTGAAACAGTGCCGCAATCAGCTCCCGTCCGGTGGTGGTTTGTGCTTCGATCAAGCTTGCCGCCCTGGCAAGCGCCCGACTATCACCTGCCACGATGCGACCTTCCAAGTCTGCTATGAGCGATGTCTCCAACCTACTCTTTTAGCAGTTGACGTGCAATCACCAAACGCTGGATCTCGCTGGTGCCCTCGCCGATGGTGCACAACTTCACGTCTCGGTAAAACTTCTCCACTGGATACTCTTTGATGAAGCCGTATCCTCCGTGTATCTGGAGTGCCTGGTCTGCTGCGCTCACCGCCATCTCCGAAGCAAACAGTTTCGCCATGGCCGATTCCTTCGTCACTCGTTTGCCCGCGTCCTTCCTTGCTCCTGCGCAATATGTGAGCCAGCGCGCGGCCTCAATCGACGTCGCCATGTTGGACAACTTGTCTTGAATGGCCTGAAACTCCGAAATGAATCGGCCGAACTGCTTTCGCTGTTTCGAGTACTTAAGCGCCGCTTCAAACGCACCTTGAGCGAGCCCTATGGAAAGCGCCGCGATGGAAATGCGGCCGCCATCCAAAGTGCGCAAGCTGTCCACAAAGCCATCGCCCTGCTTCCCAAGAAGCTGCGTCTGCGGCAAGTGGCAATCGGAGAACAACACTTCTCCTGTCGCGCTAGCCCGCATCCCCAGCTTGTTCTCTTTCTTACCTACTCGAAAACCAGGCGTTCCCTTCTCCAGGATGAAAGCAGAGATGCCGTGCTGGGATGCGGAGCGGTCTGTAACAGCCATGGCAACGCAAACATCGGCGTAGTGCGCGTTCGTTGTGAACGTTTTCCCACCGTTCAACACCCATTCGTCATCTTTTAGGGTGGCTGTGGACCGCGTCCCCGCAGCGTCCGAACCAGCTTCAGGCTCTGTCAGCGACCAACAGCCGATCCATTCGCCCGTAGCCAGCTTAGGTATGTACTTCCGCCGCTGCTCTTCCGTGCCAGCAAGGTAAATGTGATTCGTGCAGAGCGAGTTGTGAGCTGCCACGATGAGCGCCACGCTCGGGTCCACGCGCGCCAATTCCTCAATAATAATGGCGTACTCGATATAGCCGAAACCGGCCCCGCCCAGATCCTCGGGGAAGATCGCCCCCATCATTCCAAGCTCGCCGGCTTTCTTGACCACCTCAAGCGGAAACGTCTGGTTCTCATCCCACTCGAGAACATGTGGCGCGATTTCGGCCTCTGCGAAATCGCGAATCGACCTGCGGAGCTGGGTCTGCTCCGCAGTGAATTCAAAGTCCATAAATCAATGAGCTGCCCGGTAAGGCAGCTTCGATCTTTTTCACCAGCCGGCAGGTGTGCAAAGCTTTCGGAATCTCTGGCCAGCTTAACATCCAGGCGCAGCAAGCAGGTTGTCAATCAACCTTGTCGAGCCCAGCCATACTGCCGCCACAATACGGACCGGACCGGCAATCCGCGCGACGGGACTCATCTCATCCGGATCCACGATCTCGAAGTATTCAGGCCGAATTCGGGGTTCTGTGCGCAATATCGTCAGACCCGCTTGCTTGGCCTTCCCCGGATCACTGCATCCGGCGGCGATTTCTTTCTCGACGGCTTCGAGCGCATGATAAAGCACAGGTGCGACCCGGCGCTCCTCAGGATGGAGACAAGCATTCCTTGAACTCATCGCTAACCCGTCGGGCTCCCGCACGGTAGGCACTCCGACGATTTGAACGGGAAAATTCAGATCAGTCACCATTCGCGAGATCACCGCTAGTTGCTGCGCATCCTTCTCGCCGAAGTAAGCCTTATCCGGCTGCACAATGTTCAACAGCTTCAATACGACCGTCGCGACGCCGCGAAAGTGCCCGGGCCGAAACTCCCCGCAAAGGCCGTCAGAGACTCCATTGACCTCGACAATGGTGTGCCCCGGCTGCGGGTACATCTCCTCAGCATCGGGAGCAAAAACAATCTCCACTTGCCTACCCTTGCAGAATTCGAAGTCGGTCTCTAGATCTCTGGGATATCTGTCGTAATCATCCCGTTGATTGAACTGAGTAGGATTCACAAACACGCTCACGACGGCGGCGTCGCATTCGCGTTTCGCTCTGTCGATCAAAGCCCCGTGACCGGCGTGCAGCGCTCCCATCGTGGGGACAAAACCAACCGTTCGGTTCGCCCGTTTGAGATCCGCCATCGCGTCCCCGAGATCTTTTATAAGCGGAATCAAACGAGGCTTCATTGCCCTTGCCCAGAGCCGTAGACGGTGTGTTCGCGTCCCGGAAATCGTCCTTGCTCCACTTCGGCAACATATTCCTGGGCGGCTGCCGTGAGCTGATCGCCTAGTTTGGCGTATTGCTTCACGAACTGAGGCACGAACGTATCGAAATGCATCGTAGCTGACCAGCACCTGCCCGTCGCAAGCAGGTCCCGCCCCAATGCCTATCGTCGGAATCTTCAGCTCCGCCGTCACAGCTTCGGCAACCCTGTACGGCACCAATTCCAGCACCAGCGCAAACGCGCCTGCCTGCTCAAGAGCCTGCGCCCCGGCCATGATCGCATCGGCCTCTTCCTGTATTTTCCCTACGGTACGATATCCGCCCAGCAGGTGAACAGATTGCGGTGTCAGGCCCAGGTGCCCCATCACCGGAATCCCGATGTCCACCAATCGCCGCACGGTGTCCACCACAGGCAAGCCGCCCTCCAATTTGACGGCCGCCGCGCCGCCTTCCTGCAATAATCGTCCAGCATTGTGAACCGCCTCCGTCACGCTCGCTTGGTAGGTCAGGAACGGCATGTCAGCCACCACCAACGCCCGTTCGGCGCCGTTCGAGACGGCTCTCGAATGATGGATCATGGCCTCAATGGTCACCGGCAGAGTGGTTTCGTATCCGAGAATTACCGTTCCCAGCGAGTCGCCGACCAGCAGCATATCCACGCCGCTACGATCCAGCAGGCGCGCCATGGTGGCGTCATACGCGGTAAGCATCGTGATTTTCTTGCCGCTCCCCTTCTTCGCTAAAACGTCCGAAACTCGTATGCGTTTTTTATTCTGATTCATGCAACGATCCCACGACAAATAATCACACGAGATGCCTCCTTCAATTCCGACGTCCGCGGAAGAACTTGCTCGAACTCTGAAAGACGCCGCCGCGCGGTTGCAGCCAATTACGCTCTTCGGAAGCAATAGCAAACAGCTCATGGCAGGTCCGGTCTTGCCGCCCCGCACCGTTATCTCAACCGCTGCGCTCCGCCGCGTTCTTCAGTATGAGCGTAATGACCTTACGGTCAGCGTCGAAAGCGGCATGCCTTTCTCTGAACTCCAGGCGCTCTTGGCCCGGAATGGCCAGATGGTCGCGCTCGATCCTCCTCTGTTTCCGAACGCCACCGTCGGCGGAGTGATCGCCTCCAACTCCAGCGGCTCCCTGCGTTACCGGTTTGGCACGGCACGAGACATGGTCATCGGCATGACATTTGCCACGCTCGAAGGACGATTAGTGAAGACCGGCGGGATGGTGGTAAAGAATGTGGCGGGTCTCGACATGGGGAAACTGATGATTGGAAGTTTCGGCACCCTGGCGGCAATATGCAGCGTCAATCTTCGCGTGCATTCCCTGCCCGCGGAAACAAAGACTTTCCTTTTCGCGTTCGCTGACTTGACTTCCGCAATTCGACAGCGGGATGCGATTCTGCGAAGCATTCTCCAGCCGATGGCAATTGATCTGCTCTCTCCGGCCGCCGCGGCCCGCTTCGACATGCGCGGCTACGTGTTGGCTGTACGGGCGGGAGGAAGCCGGGCCGTTCTTGACCGGTACGCGCGTGAGCTTCCGGGCAGCGAACAGTTGTCAGAAGCTGCTGAAAACAACTTCTGGCAACAAAACCGCGAATTTACCCCAGCGTTTCTTCGTCGTCAACCTGGCGGCATTGTGCTTCGCATTTCCACCACGCTGAGCGACACGGCGCCGCTCCTCGAACTCATCTCCGACCCCTGTATTTCCCGCGCCGGTTCCGGCCTCACATGCGTGTATCTCACAAACCCTCACGGTTTGGCCCCTCTCTGGAAGACTGCAGAGGAACGGCACTGGAGCGCGGTCGTAGAGTTCGCGCCTGATGACTTCCGCGCGAGCAACCCGCTCTGGCTTCCATCTGCTTCTGCTCACTCCGCGGATTCGTTTGCCATGATGAGTAAGGTAAAGCAGATGTTCGATCCTTTGAAACTACTGAATCGCTCGCGCCTGTATGGCAGACTTTAGCGGTCTGGAGATCGCGGCCGATCGCGCTCAGCATGGCCCTACCCAAGCCGACCTTGACAAGTGCGTACATTGTGGGCTGTGCCTGAATGCCTGTCCAACCTACCGCGAATTGGGGCTGGAGATGGATTCGCCGCGGGGACGTATCTACCAGATGAACGAGATCGCCAACGGCCTTGCGCTCACCCCCTCGCATATTCTCCACCTCGATCTTTGTCTTGCCTGCCGCGGCTGTGAGAGCGCCTGTCCTTCGGGCGTTCCGTATGGCCGGATGATCGAAGCCGCGCGCGCCCAGATCGAATCGCAAAGAAGCCGTTCCATTTGGAATCGCGCCTTTAGGCGACTCATGTTTGATGGCCTGTTGCGCTCTCGCACGGGCCTTCAGATCGCGGGCGCCGCGCTTTACGTTTACGACGCATCTGGTTTGCGCGCCTTCACTCGCGCGACCGGGATTCTAAAGCTGTTCGGTAAGCTGGCGAATCTGGAAGCACTTTCACCTAAGGCTGAGATACCGTTCTTCTACTCGAAGTTCGGTAAAACCTTCCCGGCCGCCGGCGAACGGCGTTACCGCGTCGCGTTCCTTGCCGGCTGCATCGCCAACGTGGCATTTGCACGGCTCAATGAGGCGACCGTGCGTGTTTTGCAACGGAACGGCTGCGAAGTCGTCGTCCCCGGCGCGCAAGGCTGCTGCGGCGCGCTCCACCTGCACTCGGGACTGAACGAGCAAGCTGCCGTACTCGCGCGTGCCAATATAGACGCCGTCCCGGCAGCCGATTTCGATGCCATCTTAACCAACGCCGCAGGCTGCGGTTCCACTCTAAAGGAGTATGATGAACTCCTGGCGCACGACCCAGCTTACCGGGAAAAGGCACGCCAATTCAAAGCCCGCATGAAGGACGTGACCGAGTTCCTTGCATCGATTGAGCTTAACCCGGTCATGGGAAGTGTCCCTGTCGTCGCCACCTATCAGGACTCGTGTCATTTGGCGCATGGCCAGAAAATTAGGGATGCTCCTCGAAAGCTGCTGAATGCGATTCCCGGTCTCACGTTCCGCGAAATGCCGATGGCCGATCTCTGCTGCGGCAGCGCGGGCATTTACAACATCGTGCAGAACGATATAGCGATGCACATACTGGAGCGCAAAATGGAATACGCCGGAATGACCGATGCTTCACTTATTGCCACCGCCAATCCAGGCTGCATGCTTCAGTTGGCCGCGGGCGCTAGGCTCTTTGGCAAAGCACAACGTGTCGTGCACGTCGTGGAAGTGTTGGATGAAGCGTACCGCGCTGCCGAACGGCGCGTCCAGTGACTGGGTCCTGAATCGGCTTGCCGAAACTATTCATATCGCAACGCCTCAACAGGATCCAACCGCGCAGCTTTGCTCGCGGGCCAGATGCCGAAGAACAATCCGGTACCTGCTGAAACAATAATCCCCAGCGCCGCCGCCCACAGCGGCACGCTTGTTGGGAGACTTGTAAAGATC
>CAXUCT010000026.1:0-5172 GCA_964249415.1 uncultured Bryobacteraceae bacterium
CATTATCTTCGTTTCGAGCGAATCGGCGCTGCAGATTCCGGCGGAGATGATCCATTACGGCATGACCAAGACTGCCCAGCTTGCCATTGCCCGAGGCATGGCCGAAACTACCACCGGCACCAACGTCACGGTGAATGCCGTTCTGCCCGGCCCCACCGCGTCGGAAGGCGTGACGCAATTTGTGGATCACCTTGCCGCGAACAAGCAGGCCAGCCGCGAGCAGGTAGAAAAGGACTTCTTCGAGCACATGCGCCCGAGCTCGATCCTGAAGCGCTTCGAAAGACCCGAAGAGATCGCTGCGCTAGTCGCGTTCGTAGCCAGCCCGCTTGCCTCCGCCATCAACGGCGCCGCTCTCCGCATCGACGGCGGCGTGGTCCGCTCCATTGGGTAGCAGGGTCAAACCTAACGCTTTAACCCTCGGCCGATCCCAAGGCTTACGAGAATATTTCTGTTTCGCTTTCAGTCACTTGCTGGTGTCCTGATGTTCGTCCACCCGGCGCTCGGCGCATGATAATCTTCCTGCGCGACATACACAGCCCCGATGTTCCGTAGTCGGGAGCGGTGTTGCCTAGCGGTGTACGTTTGTTGCGCGGACTATGGTTGCGCGGGCGGCCGCGCCTCCTGCCGGATCAGAATGGGTTTGTTTCGTAGAGGGTCACGTGGCGGGCTACGGTGCCGATTGGGTTCGTTCGGTAAAACGAGGCTAGGTAGCCGGCAGCTTGGTTCATTCTCCGCCGAGTTCCACTTGGTCGGGTTGGTTTCGCAAAAAAGCTGAGCAGTTGGCCAGTGGCTTCGTTCCGACTGGCTTCGTTTCGTAGAAACCGCTCCGCTGTATCCAAAGCACAGCACCGGTTGGGTTCGTTCGGTAAAACGGGTCCCGAGCCGGGTGCTGGCTTCGTTCGGTAAAAGCCCGGCGGTCATCACCAATGAGTCGATTGGGTTCGTTTCGTAAAACAGCCCAGGGGGCCCAGCTCGCCCCCTCGACGGTTATTCCGTCAAGAACGCTGTCGTCTTGACACCGGAGATCTCAAAGCCTCTGCGGCACCGCTTGCAGGACGCTTTGTCGTCAAGCAAGACCATGTAACTTGCAGCTTTGGCGAATTTCGCCCGATCGCGTTCGTCGGCCTGGCGCGGAAGTTTGTCCAGCTTGCGCCGCACCAACCAGCGCAGGTCATACGTATCCGTAGTCTTGCAAAAAGGGCAGTTCAACGTCGCTGGCTTGCTCGCTTGCGACTCACGATAGAATGCGCGCTCGTCCACCGTATCGAATTTATCAGAGCGCTCTAGTGGTTCGAAAAGCGGAAGTCTGAGACGGCTACTTCGTCGTTCCCTGGGATGTAGAGACCCACTCGCCCCTGTGTGAAGTCGTGATCCGTGCTGCTTACCGCCCCGACATCGCTCCACCCCGAGTCAGGGGTCTTCACGCGCGCGTCAATCGATTTCGCCCGAACAGATAAATCTACCTGAACCCATTGGTTCGAGTCCACGTTGAATGGAACGCGATTCACTTCCGTTGACTTGCCGTTGCGAACCTCGTGTATCGTCGCGTGCTTACCATCCAGCGTGAAGAGAATGTAATTTTGGCTGTCCACATATCCGGCGTACCACTGCAGCTTGCCCTTTTTGAAAATGCCCCCCACTCGGGCTTGTGCTTGGAAGCTGTAGCGTCCCGCAACTCGCGGCGTATGGTAAGGGACGAATTGCATTCCGTTGCCTCTGCGGACTTGCTCTCCGGGAATTTCCATGCTGCCGCTTTGTGCAGTGTTACCGCCTGCTTCTGTGGCAGTGGCGGCAGGCACGGTGACAGGAGTAGCCGGCGAAGGCACGGCCTTGTTGTCCGTCACTACGCGATCCAAGATCACGTCTGACCCCGTCAGGACCGCTACATCACCCGTGCGGAATGTGCGCTCAAACCTCTTAGGCAGCGCTTGGTCGCGCCGTAGCTCCACCACGTGATCGCCTGGCTTTACATTCGAAATGCGGGCGTTTCCATCCGCACCCACGATGGCTGCGAAATCCTTATCGATATAGACCATCGTTCCCGGCAATGCTGCCTCGATAGTGAGCGTGGCGATCTCAGGCGCGGGCTGCATACGAAACTGTACGGCAGCTTCTTCTGCCTTCTTGACGTCGACACTCTCGGGTGGAGGATCGATGAACCCGGCCTTGTGCACCCGGATGGTGTATTCGCCGACTTTTAAAGGAATGCGTACTTGTCCCCGATCCGTCTTCCGACGATACGGCTTGTCATCGACGAAGACGTCTACGCCATCCTGCCCAGTGATGACGACTACAGTGCCGGCGTTCGGGTCGGACTTCACGTAAACGGTAAGCACTGGCGCCGCGGTGTAGGTGAGAACGAAGCGCTGGCGATCCTTGTTCTCGGTGACCTGAAGATCGTGATCCGCCTTGCCCAAATCTTCCAGCGCCAGCCCATCAGCGCCTACCTCCCCAACCGGTTTACCATCCAGCTGAACCGCTGAGTTTTCGGCGTTCGTGATCAGATGCGCATGCCCGTCCTGCTCGGAGACGAGCACGGCCATGGCGTTCGAAGTAGTAGGGAGACCAATCACGCGCGGCGCGGAGTTCTCCGCAATGTCAAAGCTGAACCCTGCGTTCCCGCTGCGGCCTGTTACCTTGAGAGAATGCTGGCCTGGCTGTAAGTTGTCCAGCACAATCTCGCCATCTTTCAAGTCCTGCGGCGGGCCGTCGTCAACGGAAACTGTTCCGGGTATCAGGTCCGTGTAGAGGCGCACTGTGGGGTTGGTCGAAGGGGCCGGTGAAGGATTCAAAGCAGTAGGGGCGACAGCACTCTTTTGAGCGGCCGTTTGAGGTGTCTGCTGAGTGGCCGCGTCCGGCTGGGCGAAATTCAGCTTGCGTGCAGTCTGGACAAGGTAGAAAAAGCCGGCCAGGACGATGATGGTAAAGAACAGGGCAAGATACAGCGCCTTTTGCCAGGTTTTGGTATCGAGCCTCTGTACGTCTGGCGGAATCTCAGTGGCATAAATAGCGGGCTCCGCGTGCGCAGTGCCCGAACCTGCTGTAGCAGGCAGATCCCCGGCAGCGTCCTGGCGGAGAAGCCGGCCGCGTTCGATGATATCTTCCTGTACCTCTGCAATGACCAGTTGCAGCTCGAAGTCATCCACGTAGGCGCGCCGCAGCGTCTGCATACGGTCAAAGTAGCGGCGCAGCTCATCAAGCGACACCGACTGCCGCGCTTCCGATTGAATCTGCCTCAACTCATCAAGAGAAGAGAATGTGTGTCGAGGACGATCCACCGGGGAAGAGAACTCTCCTAGTGGATTATATCGACAGTTGCGGTGTTATTCAGAACGGTGCGCGTAATTCAGCTCATAAAAGTGGCGATATTCGCCGCTCTTTACACGCCGGATCCAGGCCTGATTGGCCAGGTACCACTCGATCGTGGCGTTCAGTCCGCGATCGAAATCCATTTGCGGCGCCCACCCGGTTTGGCGTGTCAGTTTAGCGTTCGTCAGCGAGTATCTACGGTCATGTCCGGGCCGATCAGTGACGCGCGTGATCAGCGATTCCGGTTTACCCGTCGCCTTCAAAATGCGTTCAATGACCTCTAAATTGGGCAGCGAGCAGTTGCCCCCGATGTTATAAACCTCGCCGGGATCACCCTTTTCCAGAACCGAAAAAATCGCACGGCAATGGTCCTCGACATACAGCCAATCGCGCACCTGCTCTCCATCGCCGTAAACGGGCAGCGGCTTGTCTTCAAGCGCATTGGAAATCATCAGTGGAATCAGTTTCTCGGGAAACTGGTAAGGTCCGTAATTGTTCGATGCCCGCGTGACGGACACATTCAGCTTGTAGGTCGTGTGGTACGACAGCGCCAGAAGGTCGGAAGCGGCCTTTGATGCCGAGTAAGGGCTGCTCGCGCGCAAAGGGTAGGTTTCGTCTGCTTCATAAGGCGGCTCAATGCTGCCGTAGACCTCGTCAGTAGAGACATGAACGAAGCGGGCGATCTTGTTCCGCCGCGCCGCTTCGAGCAGCGCAAAAGTGCCATTGAAATTCGTCTGGATGACGGGAGCCGGCGAATGGATGCTGCGGTCCACGTGCGACTCGGCGGCGAAATGAATCACCGCGTCAGGCGACTCACTGCTGAACAAGGCGTCTACTGCTTCCGCCTCAGCGATGTCGGCGTGAACGAACTTGTACCCTGGCTTATGCGCAACCGGCTCGACGTTGTCCAGATTGCCGGCGTAGGTCAGTTTATCCAGGTTGATGATCTGTTCCGCCCAACCCTCTTTCAGCGCGAGGCGCACAAAGCAGGAACCGATGAAGCCAGCTCCACCCGTTACCACCAGCTTCATTTATGCTGCAGCTCCCAGTCATAAGCGATCGCCCCGTCGTTATACGCGATGCGCCCCTCGTCTTGGGGATCGTAGGTACGGTTGGTGATGTAGATCAACACAGAAGGCTGCTCGCCGATAACCTTGTAGCCGTGCGCGACACCGGGCGGGATCAGTATTTGCCAGGGGCGCAGCGCACCTACATACAAAGTATTTTTAACCCCGAAGGTAGGCGATTCTTGGCGCAGATCCACCAACGCAACCTGCAACAATCCGGCCCCTGGTACCCAGAAGTCGGTTTGAAACTTGTGATAATGGAACGCCTTAATGATACCGGGATAGTTCAACGCCGCGGAGACTTGCGTGGAAGCAGGGGGGAAGTCCGTCACCAGGCCCTGCGTCAGCCGCGCTACTTCCAGAAAGTAACCACGGTCATCAGGCCATACAGCGAAAGGGTTCACCTGTACGTCCGCGATCAGGTCGCTGCTGGTAGGTGAGAGGATCACTTTTCCGATACCTGGTTCGCAGGCCGGAACTGAAATGCTGACGCCGGATTCAAGTCCACCTAAAACAGCGGCACTCATCGGCTATCATCTCCCACCGCAGTTAGCTTCAGATCCTGCTTCTGCTTTGTCTCGTCTACCAGATTTGCTGCCCTCAGCAGTGATTCAAATGTGCCGGCATCGGTCCACCAGCCTTCCAGGTAATTGAAGGTCATTGTGCCTTCCTGAATATAGGCGTTGTTCACGTCTGTGATCTCGAGTTCTCCACGCGCGGAAGGTTTCAGCGTACGGGTCTTATCAAACACGCTCCCGTCATACATATAAATGCCCGTCACAGCATAGTTCGATTT
>CAXUCT010000026.1:5244-9892 GCA_964249415.1 uncultured Bryobacteraceae bacterium
GGCTTTTCTTCAATACCGACGATGCGGTCGCCATCTATTTCAGCCACTCCGAAGCGCTCGGCATCATGAACTTCTTTGAGCAGAATCTTGGCGCCCTGCTCTTGACGCTCGAAATCCTGTACTGCTCGTTTGATAGATCCTTCGATGATGTTGTCTCCGAGTACTACGCAAGTCTTGGATTTTTCTGCGAAGTGTTCCGCCAAAGCCAGCGCCTCGGCAATGCCGCCCTCGCCTTCCTGGTAGGTGTAGTTGATATGTTTCAGTCCAAATTCTTTGCCGTTGGCCAGCAAACGAAGGAAATCGCCTGAATTCCTTCCGCCAGTCACAATCAGCAAATCTTTAATTCCAGCTTCCACAAGCGTCTGGATCGGGTAGTAGATCATTGGCTTGTCGTAGATAGGAAGAAGATGCTTGTTGGTGATCTTTGTCAGGGGGAACAGGCGGCTTCCCGTGCCTCCGGCCAAAACAATACCTTTCATAAAACCTAAATAGTAACAGGCAGAACAGGCTTAGTCAGTCGAGGTGGAGCTTGGATTGCGGGTCGGGCTGCGCCGCGCGCGGGGCTTTTCCTTTTAATCGCCGGCCCACCTGCCGAACAACCAGCAGCAACACGGCAACTACAACGGCGGCGCGCGAGAAAAAGGATTGCGGAGCAGAGCTGCGGAAGCCGATGATCAGCAGAACTACCGCCAGCAAAGCAATACCGGCTGTTCCCATCATCATTGACGAGCGCATGGCGGACCGTCGTCCGTCTTCGGCTCGCTGTTCGTACTTATTCATAGCAGGCCGTTTCTATTTATATCAGTTCCACCGGAGCTACTCCCGGCCAAATGGGCGGGGTATTCACGGAAACTTTCACGAACCTGTAACCTATCTGTAATTACCCTCCGGTTACTCTGAACCTGGGAGGTAATGCTGTTATGAGAAAGATTGCCCTGGTTGAAGACGACGCAGATCTGTTTGCTTTGGTCAAGTACAATTTGGAAAAAGAAGGCTTTGCGGTAGTCGGGGCACAGACCGGCAGAGGCGTGATTGAGCTTTGCCGCCGGGAACGTCCGGACCTCCTGCTGCTGGACATCATGTTGCCTGATTCCGACGGTCTGGAGATTTGCAAAGGAATTCGCCAGCATCCGGAGCTGGCACATGTTCCGGTCATTTTTCTGACGGCTCGGGCTTCGGAGACGGATCGGATCGTCGGTCTGGAACTCGGTGCCAACGACTACATCGTGAAGCCCTTCTTTGTCCGGGAGTTGATCGCGCGGATCAAGATCCAGTTTCGTGGGCAGACCAGTGCGACCCGCGTCTTAAAGGCCGCCCGCTTGGAGCTGGACCGCAGCCGTTGCGAGGCACGCCTGGACGGCAACCTTCTGACGCTCACCGCGACTGAGTTCCGGCTTTTGGAATTTCTGATGAGCCGGCCCGGCGTGGTATTCAGCCGCGAGCAGTTGCTGGACGCGGTTTGGGGCCATGATCGAGCCGTCACGGACCGCACGGTGGACGTTTACATTCTGCGCCTGCGCCAGAAGATCGAGACTGACCCGACCAATCCGTTATTGATCCGTTCCGTCCGAGGGTTCGGATACAGTTTCAACAGCGCGGCGCCACAAGCCGAAGAGTCCGAGCAACTCAGCGCTGTAGCAGCAGCCGGAGCGCAGTAGTGAACGAACTAGTGGACGGCAAAGCCTGCCAGCGTTTTGACCGGCTCTTTGTGCTCTTCCACGCTGCGCACTTCCGCCATTCTCGGACCTAAGTGAAGCGCAGCGGCGAGATCGCTGAGGCGGTCGCCGCTGCCCACTGCGTACACTTCTACCCGGCCGTCAGCGAGATTACGAGCCCAGCCTGATAGTCCGAGCGAATTTGCCTTCTGTTGCGCGAACAGGCGGAACCCGACTCCCTGAACAGCTCCGTCAATAATCCACCGCTTTGCGGCCTTTTGCTCCATATAGCGCATTGTCAGGTATAACGCGTTGGCAGCTAAGATCGGCAGCATTACTAAGAAACTAGCGACGATCTATAAATAACCATTATATTTACCAGGGGAGGGTATTCGGTTTTTCGGGATATATTCCTAACGTATGTCTCGAAGAGAAACTTTACGCTGCCTCCCCCTCTCGTTCTTAGGCTTTGCCCTATTAGCACTCACCAGTTCCACCGGGTCCGCTCAAGACGTCGCCACTTTCCACAATGACAACTCTCGTTCTGCGGTCCAGACGAGCGAAGCTGCGTTAACGAAGTCAAATGTTAACTCGACATCCTTCGGTAAGACGCTCACGTTTCCAGTGGACGCAGATGTCTACGCGCAACCGCTCTACTTAGGAAGTCTGACTATGCTGGACGGGAAAGTGCATAACGTGCTGTTTGTTGCGACACAACATGACTCGGTGTATGCCTTTGATGCGAATGGAAACAATCCATCTGCCGGATATCTTTGGAAGAAGTCTCTACTGGGAAGCGGCGAGACCTGGGTCTCATCAAACGACGTTGGAACCGGGGACATCACACCTGATATCGGTATAACGGGAACTCCCGTTGTTGATCGTGGCGGCGCGACTCTCTTCGTGGTTTCGAAATCCAAAACCTCAACCGGAACAACAATCTTCACTCAGCGACTGCATGCGCTCAATCTAAGCGACGGATCAGAAAAATTAAACGGTCCAACGGCGATTCAAGCAACAGCCAATGGATCTACTGTGTCATTTGACCCGCTCCGTAACAATCAGCGGTCCGCTCTTTTGCTCGCGCCAACTCCGGGTGGTAAAAGCGCCAACTCCGTTTATATTGCGTGGGCCTCTCATGGAGACAACACGCCGTATCACGGCTGGGTAATCAGCTATAGTTCGACCGATATTTCACAGCAGACCGGCACTTGGGTTGTTACTCCGAACGGCGGGCAGGGCGGGATCTGGATGAGCGGGAATGGACTTTCAACCGATGGAAGTGGAAACATATTCGGTGCTTCTGGGAACGGCACTTTCGACGCAAATACAGGAGGGTCCGATTACGGCGATTCAGCTTTGAAGCTGACGGCGTCTTCGTCCGGTCTGGCTCTGACCGATTGGTTCACGCCAGTCGATCAATCGAATCTAAACGGATCTGATTCGGATTTCGGAGTGAGCGGCCCTGTTCTGCTGCCGGCACAGAGCGGATCCATTCCGCACCTTCTCGCGACCTCCGATAAGACCGGCCAAGTCTATCTCGTGAATCGCGATAACCTCGGGCACTATAACACCACCAAGAACCCCGATGTGCAGGACTTTGGTGATGGAGGTTATAGTATTCACAGCAGTTTTGCCTTTTTCAACAATCAGCTCTATTTAGCTCCCGACGGAGGCCCGGTGGAAACCTGGGCATTCAACACGGCTACCGGGAACTTCAACACAGTTCCCACATCAAAGTCGGTCCACACCTTTGGTTGCGGCGGCTGTGACGGCGGTGGATCAAATCTCGCCGTTTCGGCCAACGGCACTCAAAATGGAATTATCTGGGCTGTTGATTACAGTGCGTATGGAAGTGGTCCGGCAATCCTTTACGCTTTTGATGCTTCAAACCTTGCGACGGAGCTTTACGACAGCTCGCAGGCAGCCGGTAACCGGGATCAGGCTCCAACGGCGGTGAAATTCGTCTCGCCGACGATCGCGAATGGGCAGGTGTACGTGGCCGGCAGAAACGCCGTGGTTGCGTATGGACTATTCAGCTCAACCGTTACTCCCGCTTCAGCACCTTCGTTCTCTCCAGCGGGAGGAAGTTACTCCTCGGCTCAAACTGTGACAATCACCGACTCCACCGCGAGCGCGACGATTCATTACACAATGGACGGCTCCACTCCCACCGCGTCGTCTGCCGTCTACTCGGCGCCGTTGACGATCAGCGCGACGACAACGTTACAGGCCATAGCGACTGCGCCCGGTTTCACGACGAGCTCTGTTTCGAGCGCCACTTATACCATCTCAAGCAGCAGCAGTGGGTCCGGGACGGTCTCGTTTGGTAGTGGTTTTACATCGAGCAACCTGGTCCTGAACGGTTTCGCGAAGTTGAGCGGTTCGCGCCTCCGTCTGACGGATGGCGGCGGCAATGAGGCAGGCAGCGCCTTCTACGCCTCGACCATAAACGTGCAAAGTTTTGTCACTGACTTTTCCTTCCAGCTGACGAATCCGAATGCGGACGGCATCGCTCTGGTGATCCAGAATGCCGGCAACACAGCGCTTGGCGGGTTAGGTGGGGCACTTGGTTACGGGCCGACTACGGGCACGACCGGCGGCATCGCGAAGAGCATCGCGGTTAAGTTCGACCTCTACAATAATTCGGGCGAAGGAACGGATTCAACCGGCATCTATACAAACGGTGCCATGCCGGCGGTCCCGTCAACCGACCTTACCAGTTCGGGCGTGAACCTGCATAGCGGCGATACCTTCCAAGTTCACGCCGTTTACAACGGCACGGTTCTCACGATTACAATCACGGATACGGTGAGCGGCAAGGCTGCGACCCAAACCTACACAGTGAACATTCCACAGGTGGTGGGCGCGAATCAGGCCTATGTGGGTTTCAGTGGTGGGACAGGCGGTTTGACTGCCACCCAGGACATTGTGAACTGGACCTACTCGCCGCAACCCTATTATCCGCAAGGCTTTTCGACCGGAAACCTGAC
>CAXUCT010000026.1:9902-19401 GCA_964249415.1 uncultured Bryobacteraceae bacterium
CTTGAACGGCACTACGCTCCGGCTAACTGACGGCGGGACTAACGAGTCGCGCAGTGCCTTCTACTCGACGACCGTCAAGCTGCAGCAGTTCGCGTCCAGCTTCACCTTCCAGCTGACCAATCCGAATGCTGACGGCATTACCTTTACTCTCCAGGGCGTCGGCCCCACTGCGCTTGATACCGCTGTCGGGGGTGGACTCGGATATGGCCCGGATACCCCGGGTGGCGCTGCAGGTATTGCGAAGAGCGTGGCGATCAAGTTTGACCTTTACAACAACGCAGGCGAGGGGACAAACTCCACGGGGCTTTACACGAATGGTATCTCCCCGACGACGCCCGCTACTGACCTCACGAGCAGCGGGGTCAATCTTCATAGCGGCGACGTCTTTGCTGTCAATTTGAGTTACAACGGCAGCACGTTGACCGTCACCATTACGGATACAGTTACAAAGGCAACTGCAACGCAAACCTACACGGTCAACATACCTTCAACCGTCGGTTCGGCTGGTTATGTTGGGTTCACCGCAGGTTCAGGCGGACTTACTGCTACACAGGACATTCAGACCTGGACTTACTCCAGCAACTAGGCTGGACCAAAGTAATATCACGCGGGACGGTAGTGATGCCGTCGCGCTCCTTTAGAGGCTTTGACAAACTGGAAGGAGACCATATGGCCTTTCCAGTACAGCGCCTGCGGCGGTTGCGTTCTTCTGAACCCATCCGCCGCCTGGTACGAGAGACACAGCTACAGCCTTCGCAGTTCATCCTGCCGTTTTTTGTCTGTCCGGGCGAAGGGGTGCGCAAAGAGATCGGCTCCATGCCGGGGCACGCGCAGCTCTCGGTTGACAATTTAGTCCGGGAAGCGGAGGAGTGCAGGGCGCTGGGGCTTGGCGGAGTGATTCTTTTCGGCATTCCGGAGGAAAAGGATGAATTTGCCTCCGGGGCTTACGCGGCCGATGGGATTACGCAGCGTGCGATTCGCGCTTTGAAGCGCAATGTTCCCGGATTGCTGGTCATGACGGACGTCTGTAACTGCGAATACACGAGCCATGGACATTGCGGATTCGTTAAGGATGGCGATGTGGATAACGACGTGACGCTGGAGTGGTTAGCGAAGACGGCGGTTTCTCATGCAGAGGCCGGCGCCGACATTGTGGCTCCTAGCGACATGATGGATGGCCGGGTGGATGCCATCCGGAGCGCTTTGAATCAGGCGGGATACGTCAACACGCCGATCCTTTCTTACGCAGTGAAATACGCATCAGTCTTTTACGGTCCTTTTCGCGAGGCAGCCAAATCCACACCGCAGTTCGGCGATCGCCGCAGCTACCAGATGGACCCGGCAAACGCGCGTGAGGCCATGCGCGAGATTGCGCTTGACCTGGAGGAAGGCGCCGACATGATCATCGTAAAACCGGCAATGGCGTATCTGGACATTATCCAGGAGGCACGCCGGCAATTTGACGTGCCTTTGGGCGCTTATCAAGTGAGCGGAGAGTTCAGTATGATCATGGCCGCCGCGGAGAAGGGCTGGTTGGATCTGGAGAGGACCATGCTGGAATCGCTCACCAGCATCCGCCGCGCCGGCGCGGATTTTACGTTGACCTATTTCGCAAAGTGCGCTGCTAAGTTGCTCGCGTAACGGCGAGTTACTCTTGCGGCAATCGTCCTGAAAGATAGACACGTTCGGGGTCTGAGCGGCGCCCACCGGCGCCTTGCGTGCGCACGATGTGGACTGCGACCGGCTGTCCGGGGTGTAACGCGGATTGCAGCTTCATGACGTCATCCGGCGAGGAAACGAGTTGGCGATTGATGGAAAGGATGGCGTCACCTTCAACCATGCCGATGTCATCAGCGAAGGATCCTGGGTCCACCGAAACCACTTTGACGCCGTCCTTGTTTTCGATTCCCATGTCCTGCCGCTCCTTCTGAGTCAGACGCATGATGGTGATGCCGAAGCGCGCGGGAGTTATCGATTTTGCGAGAGGGGCGGGCTCGCGCCGGTTCTCAGCGACGGATGGCTCGTTTTGCCATACCACTGACCTTTCATCCACATTCACTTTGAAGTCCATGCGCTTGCCTTCACGATCCACGGTGAGTAACGCGGTGGAGTGAATGGGCAAGTCAGCGACTTTGTTCACCAACTCCTGGCCGTCCCTCACGGGCTTGTCGTTGATGCCGACGATGACGTCGTCTGCTTTCATTCCGGCTTTACCGGCGGGACCGGTCGGCGAGACGCTCTCAACTAACACGCCATGGTCCAGACCAAACGCCTGCAGCGTGTCGGATTGCGAGCCATTGTGCGTCCATTTAATTCCGATCGAACCGCGCACCACCCGGCCTTCGCGGATGATGTCATTGTAGACCTTGACGGCTGTATTTGAAGGAAGCGCAAAGCCGATGCCCTCGTAAGCACCGCTCCGCGTCGCAATCATGGTATTTACGCCGATGACTTCGCCGCGAATATTGAGCAGCGGACCTCCGCTGTTGCCGGGATTGATGGCGGCATCTGTTTGTAGAAAGTTCTGGAATTCGTTCGCGCCCGGTAGATCGCGACTGGTTCGTTCCGCGCTGACGATACCCGCTGTCACGGTCGCCTGTAGGCCGAAAGGTGAACCGATCGCAATCACCCAATCACCCACCTGTACGCTATCGGAGTTTCCGATTTCGACAGGTGTAAGCGGCTCTTTAGTATCAATCTTGAGAACCGCCAGATCCGTCTCCGAGTCATAGCCGATCACGCGGCCTTTGTACTCCAGATCCGCGCCATTTAGCCTGACCTTGATGCGATCGGCCTTTTCAACAACGTGATGATTGGTGATGATGTAGCCGTTCTTGTCGACAATGAAACCGGTGCCGGAACCCTCTGCTCGGAAGGAACGCGGCTGTTGGCCGCCGAAGAATTTCTTGAACATCTCCGACGGGTCCTGTTCTTTAGGGGCAGGCGTCTCGCTGTTGTCTTCCTCTTCGGAGTCGTTATGGCGTGCGTGCTTGTCGGGCTTAGGGAGATAGTCGGACTCGATGTAGACCACCGAAGGCTCTACCCGCTTAGTTAATTTCGTAAATTCGTTCGCAATGGGAACGGCTTGCGGAATGGTGAGAGGCGTAGCGTCCGGAGCTGAAGCTGAAATCTGCCGATCCGCCTTCACCCCGGTGTTTATGACCGTTCCGATCACGATGCCGACAACAAGCGTGAACAGCAGCAGCGCAAAGCCGATCAGCTTGTGATACTTGATCTTCTGGAGCAGCGGCATGCGCAGGACCCTTTCGCGAGAGGTACTTATCAGTATAAAGAAACCGGCTCCACTCTCAAAGAAAGGCTTCTTATCGGCAGCAACAAGTGATCCGATGTCAGGGACGTGTCGCGGGTTTCAGTTCGACGGCTAAAATCCCGGCAAGGATCAACGTACCCCCCGACACCTCACCTAGCGTCAGCCTTTCACCTCCGACGGAGACAGCAGTAGCCAAAGCAAAGACAGGTTCTAATGCGAAGATCAGAGCGGTTCGAGTGGCGGTGGTGTACTGCTGGCCCCAGGTTTGTAGGGCGAAGGCGAGCGCAGTAGCAAAAATGGCGGTCAGGAGGACGGCGAAGATCACGTTGCCGTTCCAGCGGGCGACCGGCGGCTGCAGAGCCAGGGAGAGAGTGGATAGCACTGCCGCGCAAGCAATCTGACCAAGCGCCACGGCCTCGAAGCGTTCCCGTTGCGAGAAGTAGCCCAGCACCAAAAGATGAATGGCGAAAGCGACAGCACAAGCAATAGTGAGCAGGTCGCCCCGGTTTAGCTGAATTCCGCGTTGCATAGAAGGGACTGTCAAGAGCGCCATGCCGGCGGTGGCTACCGCTATGCCAATCAGCTCCGTGACTTGCGGCCAGCGCCGGTACACGGCCGCACTGAGTAGCGGAACCAGAACGATATAAAGACCAGTGAGGAAGCCGGAGTTGCCCGCTGTCGTATATTTCAACCCAAACGTCTGCAGAACGTAACCAAGCCACAGAAATACGCCGGCGATAGCGCCGCCCCGTAGGCCGCGGAACACGGCCAGCTTACCGGCGCGGAGGAACGAAGGGAGAAAGATCAACAGCATGCACACGCCGGCGACCGAGAATCGGGCAGCGAGGAAGTACAGCGTGGAGATATCCGTGAGGGCGCGCTTGACAACAACAAAAGTGGTTCCCCACACGAGCGCTACCACGGCGAGCGCCAAATCAGCTTGCCAGCGCGGAGGTGTTGTGCGAAGGGCTTCTTCCGTGGCGGCGCCTGTCACGCTTCGCCAAGCTGATCTACCGTCGGGGTCTCGGCAAGCGTCGCGAGAACCAAAAGAATGCGGCGCAGACCGAGCTCACGTCCATCGGGTTGATACCACTCCTGCATTGTATGGGCGCCGCCACCCTGACCACCAACTCCAATGGAGACTGCCGGAAGGCCCATGGAAAGCGGGACATTCGCATCGGTCGAAGCACAGTCTACGCGCGAGCGGATATGCAGATAGGCATCCACTGCCTGAATGGTCTGAAGCAATGAGGAGTGTTCAGGGAGCTTACCGCCAGGCCGCGAGCCCAGTTCCTTGATCTTGGCGGTTAGACGGCTAACGCGCGCGGAACGGTTTTCCCGTTCGAGGCTCCCTTCGACGGCGGTGCCAAGAAGGGCCGCAAGCTCGTCGAGAATGCCGGCGTGCTCAGAGCGAAGATCAAGTTTTGCCCGCGCGCCCGAAGGGATCGAATTGATGCTCGTTCCTCCTTCCACAATCCCGAAGTTGTAGGAGAAGCGGCCTTTGCGCTCCGCCGCGCCTGTCCGCCCATTCGCCATTTGAATGAACTGGGACACGGCGTCGCTTACGGCATGGACCGGGTTGGGCGTTCCATGATCGTTCCAGCTATGTCCGCCTGGCCCGTTGAAGCTGATCTCGAAACGCCGGCTGGCGAGGGCTTGGGTGGTGATGTGATCGGTGGAAGGGCCATCCAGGACTAGAAAGGCAGTTACCCGTGCAAGGCGTGGCGCTTGGCGGCACAGGTAGCGCATACCGTTCAAGTTTCCTTCGCCTTCTTCACCGACATTAGCCACTAGCACGACCGACGAGGCGAGGCCGTGGAGCTCAGGCGTTTCGGCCAGGACGCGCGCGAGCGCCAGCAGCGCAGCCAGTCCGGATCCGTTGTCCGCCGCGCCGGGGCCGAAAAGGCGTCCATCTGGGGAGTAGTAAACTTCTTCGGGGCGCCCGGGAGCAAACACCGTGTCGAGGTGCGCCGATACCACAAGCGAGCCTTGCCGCTCCTCGCTGCCGAAAGCGGCGAGGACGTTGCCTGCGCGATCAAGTTTGGCGTTCCAGCCCAACAATTCGAGCTGTATGCGGAACCACTCCGCACGCGCGCGTTCAAAGAACGTCGGGGCTGCGATGCGGCACAGCTCCAGATGCTGCTCGCTGATCCATGTGCGCTCGCGCGCAAACCAGCGCTGGGCGTTGAATAAAGCAGCTTGCTCCGCCAAATGCGCGATTCGGCGCCCGTCTAAGACTACACGTCCAAGCTGTGGGAGGGATTTGAGTTGACTCGCCAGATACTATCCCGTTATGTGTAGTTTAGCTTGGGATGTGTTCTCACGAGGTAGCGCCGCTAGCCAATCTTTGGCGAGTACCACGTCGTTCTCGGTCAGCGCGTGGCCGGCTCTTTCCCAATGCAACGTCACCTGCGCTCCGGCGGACTGGAAGATACCCGTCAGTTGCTGGGGTTGAGCGGCCGGCACAATCGGGTCCATCCGGCCGCTAAGCAGCAATATGCGTTTCCCGTGTAGGTTGGTGGCACGTTCCGGCACAAAGGGCAGCATGGGACGAATGAGAACTGCGGCGGCGAGCGTCGCGGGAAAGCTCAAGAGCAGACTGGCTGCGATGTTGGCGCCATTCGAAAAACCGAGAGCGACCAGCTGGTCGGCGTGAAAACCGTAGTGGTGTGCGGCTGCTTCCGTAAAGTGCGCCAATTCCGCCGTGCGATGGGCGAGATCCTCCAAGTCGAAGACCCCTTCGGCTAACCGGCGGAAGAAGCGAGGCATGCCATTCTCCAAAACTTTGCCGCGAGCGCTGAGCAGAGACGATCCTGGTGCGATAGCACGTCCAAGCGACAGAAGATCGTTCTAGTCACCTCCCGTTCCGTGTAGCAATAGGATTGTGGGCTCGAGTGGATCTGTTCCGGCTTCAAACTTATGAATAAAGCGCAGGTCTGGGGCCGCCGGAGTCACTTAGATAAAGCCCCGGTCGCAAATTGGGGCGAATGCAGGGGCGGCAAGGCGGGCTCGATCCGATCACGGAAGGCCTCGTATTCGGAAGGTAACGCCAATCCTAAGCCAAGTTGGTCCACCGTCTCGTCGACAGTCATTCCAGGTCCGTCGGTTGCGATTTCGAATAAGACTCCGCCCAGTTCCCGAAAGTAGATAGAGTGGAAGTACTTTCGGTCCATGACGGGCGAGACGTGCAAGCCCAACTGCGTCAGCTTCTTCAACCAAGCGCTCTGCGACGCATTCGTGTCCGTGCGAAAGGCAATGTGATGAATGGTGCCCGCGCCCATGCGGCCCGGAGCAGCTTGGCTTACGCTCTGAACGTCGATTATGCCCTGCGACGGAGCATCGCCCAATTCGAATCGCTGCCGGTCTCCTTCGCTACCGCGCGGTTTGAAGCCGAGTTGGTCCGTATATAGGGCGGCTGAAACCTCAGGATCTCGGAGGGCCAGCGTTACGGAATGAATGGCCTGGATGGCGTGCTCTTTTTCGATCCCGCTGCCTTCCCAATATTGTGTGTGAGGGTCGGCCTTCGATTCGACCAATTCCACTCGCATGCCGTCCGCATCGGAAAACGAAACCACATCTGCGCCGAAGAGCCGGTTGCCGGTGGTGGCGATGCTCGCGGCCGTCAAGCGTTGGGCCCACCAAGCGGCTGAGCCGGTGGGTATTCGGAGCGCCAGCGCGACAGCCTCGCCGGAGCCAGTCTGCCCGCTGTGAGCGCCTGGCCAAGCAAAAAAAGTAAGGAGCGTTCCCGGGCTCCCCACTCGATCGCCGTAGTAGAGGTGATAACTGCCGGGATCATCGAAATTGACGGTCTTTTTCACTAGCCGTAGTCCCAGCAAACCAGAATAAAAATCCAGATTACGTTGCGGGTCGCCGGTGATTGCGGTTACATGATGGAGGCCTCCAAGTGGTGTCATTGCCGAATCGTATATTGGATGCGGCAATCGCAGGGACGATGCAGACCGCTGGACAGGGTACGGCCGAGAGTCTGCGGCTATAATTAGTCGAACCCCAAAAGTATGAATACGTACGTAAAGTTCGGGATCCTGATGGTTCTGATTGTAGGATCTTTGGTTTGGCTCGCGGTTGGGGGAATCAGTGACACGAAAACGTATTACAAAACCATTCCGGAGCTGGAGCAAATGGGGAGCGCCGCGCATGGTCAGAGACTGCGGGTGGGCGGTGACGTACAGCCCGGATCCATTGTGAAGAAGGGACCTCAAGTCGCTTTCGTTCTGCATCAAGGCGGTCAGACACTAAATGTTGTGTATGCCGGATCGGATCCGCTTCCCGATACGTTTAAAGACAACGCCCAAGCCTTAGCAGATGGCCGGATGGGGCCGGATGGTACTTTCGAAGCGAATAAGATTCAGGCGAAGTGCGCCTCGAAGTACGAGGTGAAACCTCCGCAGCGCCATCTTTCTCATGACGCGGCGGCGTCATCCAGAATAAGCAGCGTTGCGGCTGCTCCGTCAAACGGCCGTTCATAAGTTTCGTAAGGCATAACAATGGAAAATATCGGTGCCCTTTCGGTTTTGCTCGCCTTCTGCTTAGCGGTTTTTGCAATCGCCGCCTCCGTGGCTGGGAAGTATGGCCGACGCCCATTTCTGATTGTCAGCGGCGAGCGTGCTGTATATGCGGTGTGGGGGCTTCTTACCGCTGCTTCCGCTGTACTCGTTACGCTGCTGCTCACCGGCGACTATCATATGGCCTATGTTTCCGCGCACACGGATAAGGCGATGCCGGCCGTTTACAAATTCACTGCGTGGTGGGGCGGCCAGGAAGGGTCGCTGCTCTTCTGGAGCTGGTTACTCTCTACTTACGCGGCCATTGTGGTTTACACTAATCGCCGCAAGTTTCGCGACATGATGCCTATCGTCATCAGCATCATGATGGCGACACTTTCGTTCTTCATTGGAATGGTGACCTTTGTTGCGAGCCCGTTTCAAGTGCTCACGGCGGCAGGCCGCGGCGTCATCGACGTGGGCGATGGAAGTGGATTGAGCCCGCTGTTGCAATGGTGGACGATGGCGATTCATCCGCCATTCCTTTATCTGGGTTATGTCGGATTTACGGTGCCGTTTGCGTTTGCTATGGCCTCGCTGATTACGAAGCAGCCGGGCGAAGGGTGGATTCACACTACGCGGCGCTGGGCTATTGTGACGTGGCTGTTCCAAAGCACAGGAATTCTGTTAGGCATGGGCTGGGCGTACACCGTGCTTGGTTGGGGCGGTTACTGGGGGTGGGATCCGGTGGAGAACGCATCGCTCATGCCATGGATTACGGCCACTGCTTTTCTGCATTCCGTGATGATGCAGGAGAAGAAGGGCATGATGAAAGTCTGGAACATGGTGCTTGTCTCCGCCACGTTCCTGCTGAGCATCTTAGGCACGACTTTGACGCGCACCGGGCTGGTGGCTTCCGTACACGCCTTTGCGCAATCGCCTGTGAAGCCGTACTTCACAACGTTCTTAATCACAGCCACTGCGCTCACTGTTTTTGCGGTTGTAAAGAATCTTCCTTATCTGAAGAGCGACGTGAAGCTGGAGAGCGTGGTCTCGCGTGAATCAAGCTTCCTGTTTAACAACCTCATCTTGCTGGCGAGTTGCTTCGCGGTTTTGTGGGGCACTTTGTTTCCCGTCATCATGGAAGCGATCACGGGCGAAAAGGAAACCATTGACGCGCCTTACTACAATCGCGTCAATGTTCCTATCGCGCTGTTCTTGATCTTCCTGACGGGTGTTGGACCGTTGATCGCCTGGCGCAAGAGCTCGGTGAGCAGCCTGAAGCGCTCCTTTTTGGCTCCTGCGGCAACGGGCCTGCTTGTTGCGATGGTGTTGGCGTTCAACGGCATTCACCAAATTGCGCCACTAATTTCATTCGGCCTTTGCGCGTTCGTTCTCGCCACCGTTCTGCTTGAGTTTTGGAAGGGTTCTCGCGCGATACAAGCTAAAGAGAATCTGTCGCTGCCCAGCGCTGCTTTTGAGCTGACCTGGCGGAACACGCGCCGCTATGGGGGGTACTTGGTGCACATGGGCATCGTGCTGATGTTCATCGGCTTCACAGGAAGTGCTTTCAATCAGCATGAGACGCGCAATTTGGGCCTTGGAGAAATAGTGCGTTTCGGGTCATATGATCTCAAGCTGCTGAACGTGCGGAACGATGAAACGTCCGATTACCAGTTCAGCCATGCCGTCCTGAGCGTTTCGCGGAATGGGAAAGAGATTGATC
>CAXUCT010000027.1:0-1354 GCA_964249415.1 uncultured Bryobacteraceae bacterium
TAGCTTGAGGATATGGGTCCTCAAGCTCCAGGTGAGCAGCCGAAGCTGCCGATTCCCGGCGTTCAGAACGTCATAGCCGTTGGTTCAGGGAAGGGCGGGGTAGGGAAGAGCACGGTGGCAGTCAACCTCGCGATCAGCTTGGCAAAACTTGGACATGCAGTAGGGCTCTTGGACGCGGACGTGTATGGTCCCAACGTGCCGCTGATGATGGGCGTGAATGCGACGCCGCACGCCATGGGGCAACGCATACGGCCGCTTGAAGCGTACGGACTGAAGGTGATGTCGATGGGCTTCCTCAATCCCGGAGACAAGCCGCTGGTATGGCGCGGGCCCATGCTGAACAGCGTGATACAGCAGTTCTTGCGGAATGTGGAATGGGGAGAGCTGGACTATCTGGTGATTGATTTGCCGCCTGGGACGGGCGACGTGCAACTCACTTTGATTCAAACCACGCCGCTGACTGGAGCGGTCATTGTGACAACGCCGTCGGATGTCTCGCTGGAGGACGCGCGCAAGGCCGTACACATGTTTGAGCAGGTTCGCGAACCGGTTTTGGGCATTGTGGAGAACATGAGTTACCTGGAGCACAACGGCGAGAAGGTCTATGTATTCGGCAAAGGCGGCGGGGCGAGAACAGCCGAGATGATGAAAGTGCCGCTGCTGGCAGAAATTCCGCTAGATCCGAAGACTCGCGAGGGCGGCGACTCAGGCCGGCCCATTGCAGCTTCAAAAGAACCGAACGCCCAGGCTGCCCTGTTTGAGAAACTCGCGCGAACAATTATTCAAAAAGCGGAAGCGACAAAGAGCCGGCAACGACCGACGATCACGGTTGCGGATTAGCACCTAATGGCGTGTCGCAGTGAGTTGGTTGTATGCAACAAAACGCTTGCTGACGCGCGCGCCTCAGTTTCGAGGTAACGCTGTACTAACGTTGTGATCGCGATAGGCCAGTAGTTATGCGGCCCGGCGAACCAGCTAGTTACCAGCATCCCCCCGGGCATCCGTCTGGAGCTTGGAGCCGGTGCTCCACTCGGTAAACGGGCGTATGGTGGTCACGGCGTTATCGCGCTCATGCCACGACCCCCGAGCGAAGTCGCGGTTCATCGCGGCAATTACTTCCAGGGCGATTTCTTTCGGGCACACGCCGGTGCACTCGCCGATATTCGTGCAGCCGCCAAAGCCTTCGACGTTCGTTTGGTTGACCATCCGGATGGCGCGCAAATCGCGTTCCGGCTTGCCCTGCGGCAGCGAGCTTAAATGAGTGATTTTCGCTCCTGTGTACAAGGCAGCAGAGGCGTTCGGGCAAGCCGCCACACAAGCACCACATCCGATACAAGCGGCGGCGTCCATGGCT
>CAXUCT010000027.1:1364-9109 GCA_964249415.1 uncultured Bryobacteraceae bacterium
GATCTGAAGTTTCTTTCGAAAACAGGATCGCGTTGCCGTCCGGGGCGCTGCCGGTGGAGACCGAAACATAACCGCCCGAAGCAATGATGCGGTCGAATGAGCGCCGGTCAACTACCAGATCCTTAATGAGAGGGAACGCACGCGCACGCCAGGGTTCAAGCACTAGCTCTTCGCCGTCTTTGAAGTGGCGCATGGTGAGTTGGCACACCGTGGTGGCAGGCAGTGGTCCATGGGCGATTCCGTTGATCATGAATCCACAAGAGCCGCAGATGCCTTCGCGGCAGTCGTGCTCGAACGCCACCGGATCGCCGCCGCGTTCAATCAGCTGCTCGTTCAACACATCGATACACTCCAGCATCGACATGTCTGGATTTACGTTCTCGACCGGATAGCTAATGAACTTGCCGGTATTTCTTCGGCCTGCTTGGCGCCAGATCTTCAGGGTGACGCGCATTATTTGTAACTCCTTTGGCTGGGGTGAACGTAGTTAAACTCCAGAGGTTCTTTCAGTAGCTCTTCGCGATTGCCGTAACCTCGATAGTCCCAAGCCGCCACGTAAGAGAAGTGATCGTCATCGCGCTGCGCCTCGCCCTCGGGCGTCTGATACTCCTCGCGGAAGTGGCCGCCGCATGATTCGTTTCGCTCGAGCGCATCCACGCACATCAGTTCACCAAGCTCGAAGAAATCCGCCACGCGGCCAGCTTTTTCAAGGCTTTGATTGAAGTCGTCAGCGCTGCCGGGAACCTTTACATTCTGCCAGTACTCTTCGCGCAACTCGCGGATCTGGCCGATGGCGGATTCGAGCCCCGGCGCAGTGCGCGACATGCCGCAGTAATCCCAAACAATTTTGCCGAGTTGCCGGTGGAACGAATCTACGGTGCGCTTGCCATTGACGGCCAGCAGTTTGCCAATCATCTGCTGAACGCAAGCCACTGCGTTGCGAACTTCCGCATGCGACTCGCTCACGCTTTCGAGCTTGTTGTTGGCCAGGTAGTCGCCCACCGTATAGGGAACGATGAAATAACCGTCCGAGAGGCCTTGCATCAAAGCGCTGGCGCCTAAACGATTCGCCCCGTGGTCGGAGAAATTTGCTTCGCCGATAACGAACAACCCAGGAATCGTGCTCATCAGGTGATAATCCACCCACAAACCGCCCATCGTGTAGTGGATAGCGGGGTAGATACGCATCGGAACTTGATAGGGATCTTCGTCCGTGATGCGCTGGTACATGTCGAAGAGGTTGCCGTAGCGCTCTTCGATGGTCTTGCGACCAAGTCGCTCAACAGAATCTGTGAAGTCGAGGTAAACGCCCAGGCCGCTTTCGCCCACGCCGCGCCCGTCGTCGCACACGGCTTTGGCATTGCGCGACGCCACGTCGCGCGGCACCAGATTACCGAAGCTGGGATAGCGGCGCTCCAGATAGTAGTCGCGCTCGCTTTCGGGAATCTGATCGGGTGAGCGCTTGTCGGCCGCCTGTTTCGGAACCCAGATGCGCCCGTCGTTGCGGAGCGATTCGCTCATCAAGGTGAGCTTGGATTGATACTCACCGGAAACCGGGATGCAGGTGGGATGGATTTGCGTGTAACATGGATTCGCAAACAACGCGCCGCGCTTATGAGCGCGCCAACTTGCTGTTACGTTCGAGCCCTTGGCGTTGGTGGATAGGTAAAACACATTTCCGTAGCCGCCCGTGCCCAGGATGACTGCATCCCCGATGTGAGTGTCAATGTCGCCGGTCACCAAGTTACGCGTGATAATGCCGCGCGCGCGACCATCAATGACAATGAGGTCGAGCATTTCGGTGCGCGGATACATAGTCACGCTGCCGGCGTGCACTTGCCGTTCCAGAGCCTGGTAGGCGCCTAGCAGAAGCTGTTGGCCGGTCTGACCGCGCGCATAGAAGGTACGTGAGACCTGCGCGCCGCCGAACGAGCGATTGGCGAGCGTGCCGCCATATTCGCGCGCGAACGGGACGCCTTGAGCGACGCACTGATCGATGATGCTGACACTGATCTGCGCCAGGCGATAAACGTTGGCTTCGCGGGCGCGGAAGTCGCCACCTTTGACGGTGTCATAGAAGAGCCGGTAAATGCTGTCGCCGTCATTCTGATAGTTTTTCGCAGCGTTGATACCGCCTTGCGCAGCGATGGAGTGAGCGCGGCGGGGAGAATCCTGGAAACAGAAGCAGCTGACTTTGTAACCCAACTCGCCCAGCGTGGCGGCAGCAGAGGCGCCCGCGAGACCGGACCCAACAACAATCAGGTGATACTTCCTCTTATTTGCCGGGTTCACCAGCTTCATGTCGAAGCGAGTGTTGTCCCACGCCTGCTCGATGGGGCCGGACGGAAGCCGGGAATTCAGCTCCATTACTTCACCACCCCCACAAGAATGCTGATCGGGATAGAAATAAAACCCAATACAATGACGACCGCTAGAACCGCAGCGCTTTTTTTGAGAATGGGCGTATGCCGGGGGTGATTGAAGCCAAGAGATTGGAACATGCTCCAGGCGCCGTGCCGGATATGAAGCCCCAGCAGGATCATCGAAAAGATGTACCAGGCTGAGACCCACCAGACCTGAAAGCCGGTGATGACATTGTGATAAATATCCCCTTCGACGTAATCCGTGCCGGGATGAACAACGCCGACGGTCAGGTGCAGCAGATGATAGATGATGAACGCCAACAGGATGGGGCCGCTCCAATACATGGTGCGCGAGGCGTAAGTGGACGCGATGTTGTCCTTTTTGGCGTACCCCACTGGACGCGCCCGTGTCTTGCGGACCGCCAGCCCTACCGAAGCCCAGATGTGAAGAACCACGGCAGCGAGCAGTCCAATGCGTTCGGCCCAAAGCAACTCCGGAATGCCGTGCAAAAAGCGTCCGTAAGCATTCAGCTTTTCGGGCCCTTCAAAAACCTGTAAGTTGCCGAGCATGTGCCCGATGACAAAGAGAAACAGAATAGCGCCGGTGATCGCCATGACAACCTTTTTGCCGTTGGTAGTAGCCCAAAAGCGCCCAGGCGGAACTTCGCGAGCACCGATCACGGTTGTAGCCATTTAGAATTTTCCCAGCCTTACTGATGCGGAGATGAGAAGACGGCGTCAACTGCGCGCGCAACGTAACTTCATCTCTGAATGAACTCTACAGCGGGTGAGAAGCAAGCAACCGGCTACTCCCAAGCATGCAGACGCTCAAACCTCAGGTTAACTCAGGGGCCTGAGACCTTCTCATGCGGTACTTGCGAGCGACTTGCCGAGTGTATGGACTCACCTGCGGCGCAGCAAGGCATTTCGGAGAGCGGCACATGGGTTCTATGCAGCTTGAGAATGTGTTTGCGCGGTTCGAATGGACGCGTTACGATCCTGCGTCAGGCTGGCAACAGGCGATTTTGCGGCACGGCATTGTTTACCAGTACCGTCACCTAAGTGTCGCTCCAATGGCTTTGCGCGACCTTGTCGAGCCCTGCGGCCTTGCCGAGATCAGCGGCGATCGTTTTTACGGCCACTCCGCATCGCGCTTTCAGGTCTTTAGTCGAAGTTTCAAGTCTGTCCGCGCGCCGGGTCGAAGCTTTCTTGCGGTCCATTACTTAGTTTCGTTCGCCATCTCCAACAGCACGTCCGCATGGCAATCCTTATCTAGAGGGCAAAAACAGGCCAAGTCTTTCCCCCGCAGTTCCTCCAAGTTTGGGATAGGAAACTCAGTCGGGAGGCCTTGTTTGTGAAGTTGGAATAACAGGCGGAACCGCCGGATCGCTTCTTCTCGACCGAACGTTTCCACGGGATAGGGATTTCCCCATCGTGTCGGGCGGCCGACGTAGATGGAATTCTGCGGCATCTGCCAACCCTTTGACCGCTTTCGCTGTATTCTTGCCGGCACGTTTAACCTGTTTGGATTTGGCAGACCGGTAGAGTTCGTCGTTTATTCGCCACCCGGATAGAGTGATTGTGTGGGTACGATTTTACGCCTGCAATACCAGGCCGCGAAAATGATTTACTTAGATCATACTGCCCTTTGAATGGGGGCTGTTTTTGGCCTCGGTAGCGAAGACGCGATGAGCGATCACTCAAAAATTGAATGGACAGACGCTACCTGGAATCCGCTGCGCGGCTGCACGAAAATCAGTCCTGGCTGTAAGCATTGCTATGCGGAAGTTTTTGCGGAGCGCTTCAGAGGTGTTCCCGGACATCCATACGAGCAAGGTTTCGACCTCAAGCTGATCCCGGCAAAGTTGCTCGAGCCATTTCAG
Organism: uncultured Bryobacteraceae bacterium; assembly: GCA_964249415.1. GTDB lineage: Bacteria > Acidobacteriota > Terriglobia > Bryobacterales > Bryobacteraceae > Bog-105. Next base: position 5,611 of record CAXUCT010000027.1, read on the forward strand.
TGGTCCGGAGCGAGAACGGTGTTTGTAAACAGCATGAGCGATCTCTTTCAGGCCGAAGTCCCCGACGAGTACATTCAGGATGTTGTCGAGGTTATGGTTGAAGCGAATTGGCATACATACCAGGTGTTGACCAAGCGCGCTGATCGCCTGGCGAAGTTACTTTCAACTAAGCTGCGGTTCGCCGCAGAGCAGCGGCATATCTGGTGGGGGGTGAGTGTGGAGGACAAACGCTACGGGCTGCCCCGCATCGAAGACTTGCGAGCGACGCCAGCTGGAATTAAGTTCCTTTCTATAGAGCCCTTGCTCGAAGACCTAGGCGATTTCAACATTTCTGGCATTGATTGGGCAATTGTGGGCGGTGAAAGCGGCCGCGGCGCTAGACCTATGGAACCGGCTTGGGTGGAGCGAGTCCAACGGCTTTGTGGCATTGAGAATGTAGCCTTCTTCTTTAAACAATGGGGTGGCGTCCACAAGTCCAGAACCGGCCGCTCGCTAAACGGCAGAACATATGACGAGATGCCGGAGCGCGTTGTTGCTCCGATGCCGTCCCGTAGAGACAGACTCCGCGCGGCTTCGGCCTGCGAACAGAGAGTCGTTCGGTGGCAGCCTTCTGATCTGATTTCTTTCAGACCTTCTATAGCTGCGACTTAGGAGGAATAGATGCCTTTAAGAGCCCGTGCAGATAACCAGTTGTCGATTGAGTTACCTGAACAGCCACCAGGCCTCGCGGCCGATCCGAAAGTTCTTGCTCCGAGCAATCCAGTCTGGACACACAACAAGGCGCGCTTCATCATGCGCTATCTCCGGTACTTTGTCTTCATCACCAAGCACGGCACGTATATCGACGGATTCGCCGGCCCCTAAGAAGAATGCGAAGGCGACTCGTGGGCGGCTAAGCTTGTGCTTGAGAGCGAACCTCGCTGGATAAGGCATTTTCATCTTTGCGATGAAAATAAGTCGCAAGCCGTCAGACTCGAAAGGCTGAAAACCTCGCAACCTTCACGCGACCAGGATGACAAGAAGATCAATCGTGATATTCAGGTTTATCGTGGAGACTTCAACGTAACAGTCGATGAAATTCTATCTGGCGGCAATATCACCGAGAACGAAGCAACTTTCTGTCTTCTCGATCAGCGCACTTTCGAATGCAACTGGCTCACGGTTGAGAAGCTTGCTCGCTTCAAGAAAACGGGTCATAAAATCGAGCTTTTCTACTTTCTTGCAAATGGCTGGCTCGAGCGCGCCCTTTCAGGGCAGAAAGACATGGATAAACTCGCCTGCTGGTGGGGGCGAGGCGATTGGATAAGGCTCAAAGAAATTAGTCGCGACGAGCGGCGCGATGCGACCGTCGAACGCTTGAAATCTGAACTTGGTTATAGGTCAGTAATAGCTTGGCCTATTTACGAACGTCAGGATGGTGGGGCAGTATTCTATTACATGATTCACGCGACCGACCATCCAGAGGGACCCATTCAGATGTCCCGGGCATACCGAAACACAGTCTTTCCTCTTGAGCCGCTTGAGCAACTAAAGTTGGATCTTGTGGGTTAGACAAGAAGCCCTGCGGCCAACACGTTGATCGAAGCGCCGCATACGGCTGAACCCCATTGATTTAGCATCCGCGATTCTGTCCTGATATCACCGACGCGCCGGATCGTTGCAGCTATAGGTTGCGGCGCGCTTGCCAAGTCGCGTTATGGTGCGAAGTAACTTGCGGTATCGAGTATTACGTAAGTCGACTGAGAGGCAAATGCGTTGACAGTCCCAGTTGTCGTCGAGACAATGGCCATGTTTGAGGTGATTGCTCCATCGGCCGCATTGAGCGTCGAGATATTAGGCGAGGATTGATCGTTAGTTCCGAGGGTAAGGTATTGCAATCCCGCGGGCGGTACGGCAGTCGCGTTCAACACATAGGCCTGCGCAGTAGTTGGAAAGCCGCATCCCGTTGACTGCGCGTTTACGGTGATGGAACCAACGAACGGTTTCGACTCAGGCGGGTTCCTGCTATCCAGCAGACGGCAAGGAGTCAAGGTGTATAAAGACAAGCCACCGTTTCCAGGCGCAGCAAAATAGCCGTTAACGTCGATGACGAGATCGGTATCGTTGCTGGCGTAAACCGAGACGTTCCCATTTGTGCCTGCTGGAACAAGCGCCGCGTTTGCGGTCGTGGCTCCCGTAGGCGCATTCAACGCAGAAGCCAGCGGTTTGCTCTCACCTGCTGGCCAGGCCGTTAAATGCCCCAGCGAGCCATGTGGAACCGCTGTCAGGTTCAGGGAATAAGCTTGCGCGCTCGCGGGTATGTTACACGCCGCGGATTGCAGAGGAAACGATCGGCTGACTCCGCCACTTAGGGACGGACCGGCCAATGCGCCTGTACCTTGCCGGGTATCTACCATCCGACAAGGAGTGACTGGATAGAACGCTAATGCGGCCGCATTGCCAGCCGGCAAAAAGTACCCTGTTATGTCGAGGATGAGGTGCGTTGCATCGCTGACATAAAAGCTAAGCGATCCATTTTTCCCTGCCGGGACAATCGCAGCATTCGCTTTGATGCGGCCATCGGAATTTAGAGTTGAAACGGCGGGTTGGAATTCACCGGTCGGCCACGCTGTCAAGTAACCGAGTTGGTGGTCGGGGACGACCGTTATGTTGAGAGAGTAAGCCGCGGCCGTGGGAGGGATTTGACAATCGCTGCTGGGGACAGCAAAGGATCGAGTACTGCCGGCACTGAGTTTTGGGCCACCGAAGGCGCCGTCCGAATTTCTCGTGTCCGCGATGCGGCAAGGAGTTACCGGTACGAACGTCAAGGGCGTGCCGGTTTCCGCCCCGGGGAGTAATCCGAACGCCGCTACGCTATTGGTTGTGCCGACAAATACCTTGCCATTCGCAATCGTCGGCGTGATGAACTTATTGCCGGTTCCGAACTGATCGCGCTTCGAAGCTGCTTGGTTGCTGTTGTACAGCTCAGTGGCGAGATTGTTTGCATCGTAAGCGTGGAGCACCGCTGGATCGCTGTTTTCGGCCGCCCATAGAATGGCGTGGCTGCTCCCGCTGGCTGTGACCGCAGGTGTTGCGCCCGGATAGCCAAATGCAGTAGCGGTTTTCGAAGCCGGCGAGGAGGACAGCAACGCGTTGTTCACCTTAAAGGAACGAATGACATCTCCCACCGCGCCGTAGTACACGTTGCCGTTGAAATACGCCGGTGACCCAAATTCACCTCCACCCAAACCGCCGCCCAACTCCTGGTACAGGGTGCTGTTATTTGACGGATCGAATTTGCCCATGTGGTCGCGATCGAACACGTACACGTTACCGTCCTTACCGGCGCCCGTTCCAAGATGGCGGACGTTTCCATTCTTGTCGAGGAGGTCCGGAAGCAAAATCAGGCCGCCCGAACCGAGATCTTCATCGGCGTTCGATTCGGATACGGTATTTTGCATTGTCCAGTAGTCTGCCGCCCCGAGTTTTCCGCCTGATAAGGCGAGTTTCACAAAGGAGT
>CAXUCT010000027.1:9119-19006 GCA_964249415.1 uncultured Bryobacteraceae bacterium
GAAGGTGCCATTCGCCAGCTGAACAAAAATGTTTCCAACCGCGTCAGCTGCCACACCGCCTCCGGAGCCCCAAAGCGCAGCTTCGCTACCATTAGGGGCGAAGTTGAAAACGGTCTGCTGTTGTAGCGTCAAACGGTCGTAGCCCATCAACCAGCCCGTGTAAGGGCGAATGTCGCAGTGCGAACCCCACCCGATGTAAATGGACCCGTTCAGCAGAAGCAGGCCGGGGCGAGCCTTGTACTGCTTCGGATCAAAAATGACGTTGCCGCCGCTACTGTTATCACCGGAGCCCGGGTAGCTGGCCTGTATGTTCACCGGCCCGCTAAACTCCTCCGCGCCGGTTGCGATGTCTAGCGCGTGCAAGCGCTGATGATAGTTTCCGGAGCCATCCTTGCTCATCGCGACGAAGTATATGGTTCCATTTGATCCGGCGGTAAGATCCACCGCGGGTGTGGCCGTGATACCTATTTCAGGAGTAACTTGCCCGCAGCTCCTCGAGTCGGACGGAGTCTCTCCGGCGGCCAGCAAAGAGACGCGCCAGTAGAGCTTACCCGAATCGGCGTCAAAGGCATAAACGGAATCGTGTTCGGTTGCCCCAACCACAACGTTGCGAATCCCAATCGAGGGGAGAGAAACGGCCGCGACGTACAGAGGTTGAGCATCGACTTTCCCGTCCATCGGAACCGTGAACAACTTCGCAAAGCTGGAAGAGTTCACGCTCGATGGGGTCAGAATGGTTTCCGAAAGATTCTGGCCTGTCCGGGAGTTGTCATTGTGATACGTAAGTACGTTCGTCTGGCTCAAGCAAACGCTTGAGAAAGTTAGAAGGCCAACCAGGGCCTTGTGCACTAACGTGCACTTCGAAAAAGAACTAATTGAATGTGGCATAAAGCTCAAGCCTCGACTCTGACCGATACGAGAGATTGGTGGCAAGGTGGCGCCGGGAGCTCTCCACCCAAAAAGCTTGTTCACAGAACTGTTTCGTAGTTTATCTAACGACATAGTTCACGCCAGCGATTTTAAGCTTGCCTCAATCAACGCCTTGGTTCCCGCATACGGATCGCCGCCTTCGGCTTCGTACTCCATCGAGAAGTAACCGCGATAGCCGGACCTCTTGGCAATGGCGAAGATCTTTGGCACGTCCGTCTGTAAAGCCTTGCCATCAATCATTTCCATATCCTTCACATGGCTGATGTTGAAGGCGTGCGGAAACAGTGCTGCCAGCGCACGCTCGTTATACTGCTCATCCCCTAACTGCCGCGAGTTGCAGAAGTCTGGTAAAGCGCGAAGAAACGGCGTGTTTGCCGCTTCGATGATCTTTACTACGTGAAACGGATTTTCGGTATCGGGTTCGTCGTTCTCCAGGTTAATTACAATCTTCTTTTTTTCACCGTAATCTGACAGTGCCTTTAGACCATCGACCGCACAGCGGATGTCATCTAAGGGACGACTACGCGGTACGTGAACCCGAATGCTAGGGGAGCGCAGGATCACGGCTGCATCCACCCACTTAGAGTAAGTATCCAGGCCGGCAGCTAACTCCTCCGCGCTGCCGCAAAGCTGTACCGAAACGTCGCACGGGATGTTCACCACTTGCAGCCCGGCTTTCTCAAAAGACGCGCTCAAGCCACGCACATACTCTGGATCGACAGACTCGAAATGATGACTCCAAGGCTCGATGCCGGAGACGTTGAATTGCTCTTTGACCGTAGCCGCAAAATCCGCGAGGCTCATCCGCGGCTTGCTGTTCTCCCCCGAATTAGCTGCGCCGGTATGGGTACTGCGCGGAGACGCGATGAACGAACGAAACGGGTAGGTAGATACGGATAACCTTTCGCGAGGCTGCGTAGGGAAGCTTGTGGGGGGTTCGGTGGCGCGGAGGGAAGCGGCCAAGGCCAGAGAAACTCCTAAGAATTCGCGACGATCCAACACATAATGCATGCTCTTCTAAATAGCACTTCGCGATGTTTTGCGCGATGACTCCGCGCTGCCGAGATAAAATTCTCATTTGGCCTTAGGAGAAGAATTGATTCTACAGAAGACTCTTCGCGCCCTTGGCGCCACGTTCCTCGCTGGCCCTGCTGTCCTGCTCATCTGGAGCGCGCATCCAGCCGCTTGTCAGACGCCCACGCCCGCTTCGCCGGCCCAAAAGCAGGCAGAGGCCCAGGATGTTCCGCGCTCACCGGCGGCGCAGCGCCGTGGGGGCGGAGGAGGCGGCCGATTGTACCCCGCGTCTGACACGGAAGCTGTCGAACGCGGCCACAAGCAGTTTGTCTCCGCTTGTGCCTTCTGTCACGGCTCCAACGCAAAAGGCGGGGAGAGCGGTCCCGACCTGCTCCGCTCGGTTCTTGTGCTCGATGACGAACACGGCGACAAAATCGGCCCCGTCATTCTCAACGGCCGTCCGCAAAAAGGAATGCCGAAATTTAACTTGTCCCAGGAACAAATTGCTGACATCTCCGCCTTTTTGCTCGATCGAGTCAAGGCAGCGGCGCTCCGGGGAACGTACCAAATACTCAATATCGTCAGCGGCGATCCCAAGGCTGGCCGGGCGTATTTCAATGGCGCCGGCCAGTGCAGCACCTGCCATTCTCTAACAGGCGATCTGGCGCACATTGGCAGCAAACTCGATCCTGTCGCGCTGCAGCAGAAATTCGTGATGCCTCAAGAGCAGGGCGGTTTCATGCAGCCCGCGGCGCCTGACACAAAGCCGATCCTTGTCAAGGTTACGCCTCCGTCGGGCAAGCCTGTCGAAGGGCGGCTCGACCGCATTGACGACTTTTCCGTTGCTCTCACGACAGGTGATGGGGAGTACCGGTCATTTACACGCGATGGCGATGTGCCTAAGGTGGAAATCCACAATCCCGCGCAAGCCCATATCGACCTACTATTCAAGTACAAAGACGCCGACATCCACAATCTGACCGCGTATCTAGTGACTGTTAAATGAATCTTCGACGAACCCTGCTGATTACATTGATCTGGCTGCTTCCGGCGCTCGTCGCAGGACAGATTCTTGACCCTACGTTGCTGTTGAAGCCACCGACGGAGGCTTGGCCCACTTACAATGGCGACTACTCGGGTCGACGCTTCAGCACGCTGTCACAGATCAATCAGTCCTCCGTTAAGAACTTAAGCCTAGCTTGGATTTACCGAGCCAATACAGGCGAGACTCCCGGTGCCATTATGGGCGGAGAAGCAACGGCTTCCGAAGTTTCAGGAGGCGGGCGTAATGCCGGCGGAGGCCTGGCCGGATCTGGTTTTGGCACTTCCATCAAATCCACTCCGCTGATGGTGAACGGCATCCTGTACTTCACCGCTCCGGACAATACGTGGGCTGTAGACGCGCGGTCCGGGCATGAGCTGTGGCACTACTTCTGGCGCACGCGGGGCGGCATCCACATCGGGAACCGCGGCGTGGGCATGTACGGCAACTGGCTCTACTTCGAAACACCAGACAACTACCTCGTCTCACTTGATTCGAAAACCGGCAAGGAGCGCTGGCATGTGGAAATCGCTGACGTCAAGCAGGAATACTTCTCCACGCCCGCCCCGGTCATTGTCGGCAATCATGTGATTGTCGGAACGGGCGGTGACTCGCTGGACGTGCCAGGATTTCTAGAAGCGCGCGATCCGGAAACCGGCAACCTGCAATGGCGCTGGTGGACGGAGCCGTTGAAGAAGGGTGATCCCGGCTCTGAGTCGTGGCCCGATGATGACTCGATGCGCCACGGTGGAGGCATGACTTGGATGCCGGGCACATACGATCCCGAACTCCATCTCTACTACCTGGGCACGGGCAATCCTAACCCCGTGCTCGTGGGCCGCAGCCGCCGGGGAGACGATCTGTACACCTGCACCATTGCGGCGCTGAATGTGGACACTGGAAAGCTGGCCTGGTACTACCAGGTCTCTCCGCACGACACGCACGACTGGGACGCAGTGCAGACGCCCATCCTCATCGACGGCGAGTTCGACGGCAAACCTCGCAAAATGCTCGGCCAGGCGGCCCGCAACGGATACTTCTTCCTGCTTGATCGCACGAATGGCGAGCATCTTGTCACTCACCCTTTTATCGAAACGCTCAATTGGTCGAAAGGAATTAACGCCAAAGGACAGCCGATTGCGGATCCCGCCAAGGAAGCCACCATCGATGGCGTGCTTGTCTCGCCGCATTCGAGTGGCGCTACCAACTGGCCTCCGCCGAGCTTTGATCCGGAAACGGGCCTGTTCTATGTCAGTACGAACCAGTCCTTTAGCATGTTTTATCTAACCGATACAGACCCCCACCCGGAAGGCTATGGCGCCGCCGAGCGTATGGCTGGGGGGTTGGGTGGCACGCTCCGCGCCATTGACTACAAGACCGGTAAGACCGCGTGGCGTCACGATTATCCTGGTGGAGGCGGCTTGTCTGGTCTGCTTACAACAGCGGGCAAGTTGCTCTTCTCAGGTGACGGCTCCCAGCACCTGGTAGCTTTCGATCCAGCGAACGGTAAAATTTTATGGCATGCTGGTCTCGGTTCAAACATCAGCAACGGCCCGGAAACCTACTTGCTCGATGGCAAACAATACTTGGTTGTAGGCGCGGGCGATTCGCTGTACGCGTTTACGCTCGCTGAGTGAAAGCCAGCGCATTAAACTGGCCACGCGGCCGGACACAGGACGCATACTGATTAGTCGCCCACCGTCTCCCGCTAAAACTGCCCTAACTATGACTCCCAATCGCGCGATCTCTACAACTTCAAAGGTTGTCGTCGCCACCACAGTCGCCCTCTCTTTTATCAGCTATTGGCGGGGGGCAGCCATTGTGTTGAGCGATCTTGCCTCCTCCATGTTCTACGCGGGAGGCATCGCGGAACAGGCTATTGGTCCATCCGCCGCTTGGTATGTGCTGGGCGTGATGATCTTCAGTTTCGCGGTTCGCGCGGTTTACATGGAGAGCTGCGGGATGTTCGTCCGCGGCGGTGTTTACGTGGTGGTTCGCGACAGCATGGGGCCTTTTGCCGCGCGAGCCTCCGTCTCTGCGCTGGTCTTCGACTACATCCTCACGGGTCCTATTAGCTGTGTCAGCGCGGGCCAGTATTTGGCGCGCCTCATCAATGAACTGCTCGGCTTTGCGCATCAGAAGCTGCAATTCGATCCCAATCTGTTTGCCGCTTTTTTCGGCGTCATCGTCACCGTCTACTTCTGGCGAAGCAACATTCGAGGCCTGGAAGAGTCGAGCTCCGCCGCGTTGAGAATCATGCAAATCACCACCGTGATGGTAGTGGCGCTGCTGATTTGGTGTCCCCTCACCATCCTGCTGCACGGAACCTGGCAACTTCCGCCCTCGCCTCTCCCGCGCCATCTGATTTTCCAAAAAGAGTCCCTCGGCTGGTTCCGTGGCACGTTCTGGCCAACCATTCCCATCGTCGCTGTGACCATCGCCTTTGGCCACTCGCTCCTATCGATGAGCGGCTTTGAGACTTTGGCTCAGGTCTACCGCGAGATCGCTTCTCCCAAACTCAAGAACCTCAAGATAGCTGGCAATATCGTCTGTTTTTACTCGATTATTTGCACCGGGGTCATCACTCTCTTTGCCGTGATGATCATTCCTGCCGGCCTCCGCAAGACTTACGTCGACAACTTGATTGGTGGACTGGCTATGAATCTGGCCGGTCCCGAATTGCTGCGGCTTGGCTTTCATATCTTCGTTGTCGTAGTCGGCGTGCTGATCTTAGCGGGGGCAGTCAATACGTCAATGATCGGCGCCAACGGCGTTCTGAATCGTGTCGCCGAAGATGGCGTGCTCCTTGAGAGCTTCCGTAAGCCACACCCCAGGTTTGGAACTACCTACCGCATCATCAACTTCATCACCGTCCTGCAGATTCTAACTATTCTTTTGAGCCGCGGTGATGTGTTTCTGCTGGGAGAGGCATACGCGTTTGGCGTTGTTTGGAGTTTCGCGCTCAAGGCTCTAGGTGTTCTGGTTCTTCGGTTCCAACGCCATGATCAGGAATATAAAGTTCCTTTCAACCTTCACATTGCGGGCAAAGAGATCCCCGTCGGCTTGGCCGTCACTACGCTGGTTCTGCTCGCTACAGCCGTCGTCAACCTTTTCACCAAGGAGTACGCGACTATTTACGGCATCAGCTTTACCATTGCCTTTTTCATAGTATTCACCATCTCGGAGCGCGTCAACGCTCGCAAGCACAAAAAGAGGGAGGCGCATGCGCTCGAAGAGTTCAATCTTCAACAGGAGGCGGCAGTGGAAGCGAAGATGCTGCCCACCCGCCCTGGCGGCGTGCTGGTAGCTGTCCGGAATCCGGCGAACATGGATCACTTGAAGCGCGTCCTGCAGCGCACCAATCTCCGCCGCAACGATATCGTGGTGATGACCGTTCGTCCACTCGCCGCCGACAGCGAATACGATCTCAAGGAAGATCAGGTATTTGGAAACGACGAGAAAGCTCTATTCTCGGCGGTTGTCACGCTCGCCGAAAAGGAAGGCAAGCACGTAGAACTCCTGGTGGTTCCCTCCATCGATCCGTTCGATGCGGTTGTACAGACCGCGAACAAATTGAAAGTCTCGCGTCTCGTCACCGGTGTTTCGCTGCAAATGAGCTCCGATGAACTGGCTCGCAAGATCGGCCTTGCTTGGGAGCGTCTTCCCGAGCCGCGCCATCCCTTCTCGCTCGAAATCATCACCCCCGGCCGCCCATCGACTTTCGTGAACTTGGGCCCCCATCCGCCGCGGCTCTGGCCCGAAGATGTAGACAAACTGCATGACCTGTGGCTGAAACTGAGTTCGGATGATGGGATGGGTTCGAAACTTCACCCCCGTGATGTCGTTGGGCTAGCGTTGCGTCGCCTGGAGCATGAACTAAATAGCAGTGAACGCGAAGAGGTTCTCCGCCAACTCAACGAAGAACTGGGACACAGTCATCATCACTAGCAACGCCTCGCGGAGCTTTGCCTCCTAGCCTTCGGCTGCGAAGCCCTCCCCTTCAGCAGCATTCCGAAAGTCCATTTCCGCCGAGTGTAGAATCTGCGTGCCTTCATCTTCGGTTTGCGCCACGAAAAGGAGAATGTCCGTAATGGCGTCCGTGGCGGAGGCGTATGGATCGCCGCCGCTCGAAGCTTTATATTTTTTCAGCAGTTCCCCGCCGCGCCGTTTGCGTTCGTCAACCGTCATTGTCCTATTTTCTCGCGGCTATCTTAGCAGCAATAGGCCAGTTTCCCTGTTTTAGGAGTTGCGCGGGCAATCCTGTTAGTAACAGATCACAGAATAGTGTTCGCCATTGCAAGTGTTCAGGGCGGAAAGTTACCATAGATGACGGGCGTATGGTCGCCCTGACTTTTCAATCTTTGTCTCAGAACCTTTTATTTGGGCGTGTCCGCTGATTTACAGCTGCATAATTAACAACTCCCGAATTAGCACTAGCAATGACTGGTGAACCCCTGCTTAAAGCGGCGGTGGGTTCCGGAGAGCTCGAATCGCTTTTACACCGCTATCAACAAGCTGATATCGAAGCCGCCTCTGCCCTGATCATCCAAGTCAGCCCTCAGATGTTTCAATTTTTCCTGGCGCAGGTTCGTGATCGCTCCCGCGCTGAAGATCTTCTGCAGGATTTCTGGCTTCGTATCCATCACGCCCGGCGCACCTACCGGCCCGGCGAGCCCGTCCTGCCCTGGCTCTACGCTATCGCCCGCCGCGTGCAGATCGATGATTTCCGGCGCAAGAGCCGAATTAGATCCCATGAGTTTCAAACCGAACATTTGCCTGAGTCTCCCAGCCAAGAACCCAGCCGAAAGACCCTGCCCGACATGGCCGATTTGCTCAAAGACCTACCCCCGGCACAGAAGGAAACCATTCTCCTGTTGAAAGTCGCAGGGCTTAGTCTGGAAGAAGCTGCCCGTGCCACCGGTAGTACTGTCGGTGCAGTGAAACAGAAGGCTCATCGCGCCTACAGTGCTTTACGTAAAAGCTTGGGCGGGAACTCATGAATTGCGATCGTATAGTAGATAATCTTGCGCTAGGCACGCCTTTGTCGGGTACGGCAGAGGAGCACTTGCATACCTGCGTCGGTTGCCGCACCATGATTCAAGCGCTCTACCCTGAACCCGTCTTTCCGGCCCATCAACGCCTGGATTCGATCCGCAGCCTGGTAACACGTTCGCTTCAGCCGGTCCGCCCCTGGCCCTCCGATGGCGGGCTGATTTCAATCGCTCTGGGCAGCTTCATCGCCTTTTCTCTTCTGGTTGCCACTCAGGTCGACTATAGAGGCTTACATCACCTGTCGTCCTTCCAGCGACTGATTTACTACACCGCCATTGCGGTCTGTGCGGCTTTTCTCTCCGTGTCACTCGCTCAGGAAATCATTCCCGGTTCGCGGCGCAGAGTTCGTCCCGCCGCCATCGTGGCATTCTCCGTCGCATTGTTGGCTACGGTCGCACTCTTACTGTTCCCCCAACATGATCTCCTCCGTTTCGCGAAACTTGGCGTGCCCTGTTTACGGCTGGGCGTCCTGTGTGCCCTGGCTAGCGGTTTCCTCGGTTATCTTTTACTTCGAAAAGGATTCGCCGCCTCGCCTGTCCGCCTCACCACGGTCGCAGGCTTCTTCGCCGGGCTGGCCGGCGTGGCGGTCTTATCGCTCCACTGCCCAGTGCAGAACTTTGCCCACGTAATCGTCTGGCACCTCGGCGCTATGCTCATCGCCGGAGGCGGCGGGGCGCTACTCGGCTGGTGGCGCGTCCGCATGCATTCGGCAGCGCGCTGACGGTATCCTCACTCCTACAACCACAATGAGAGAACGCCTATGGACATACGAGCCCAAACTGCCGGCAACAAGCTCTCCCGCGGCATCGTGCTCATCACCCTGGCTTTCTTCTGCTCGGCCGCCATGGGCGCTTTTAGCAAAGCGGCGTCGGACGTTCCACCGTTGGTGACGTTATTCCTGCAATATGGCATCAGCTTTCTGGTCTTCGTACCCGCTGCGGCCAAGGCCGGGCCAGCTAATCTGCGAACCCAGCACTTCGGTCTCCAACTGTTCCGCAGCGTTGCTGGTTCGGCCTGCCAGCTACTGTTCTTCGTTGCCGTGCGGTCGTTACCGTTGCTGGACGCAATGCTTCTCTCGAATGCCGCGCCGCTATTCATTCCAGTTGTCATTTATGTCTGGTTTCGTAAGAATGTAAAGCCGCTAGTCTGGGTGAGCCTCCTAATTGGCCTTGTCGGCGTGATCCTGATCATCAAGCCAGGACCGCAGATCGTACGCAACCCGGCGTCGCTAATTGCTCTCATCGCCGGACTGTTTTCCGCGCTGGCCTTGGTCGCTACCAACAAGCTGACCGGGACAGAACCACCCTCCCGAATTCTCATTTACAATTTCGGCCTCTCCACCTTGCTGCTCATCCCGTTATGCATTTGGGCATGGAAGCCGCTCACGGAAAAGCAGTGGCTTTTGCTTTTATGTGTGGGCCTAAGCTATGCGATGACGCAATATCTAATTATTCTGGCTTACCGCTATGCCGATGCGGCGGCGCTGTCGCCGTTCAATTACACCGTGGTCATCTTTTCAGGACTCCTCGGCTGGTGGTTCTTCGGCAACGTTCCCGATGTCACCGCTCTTATTGGCACGCTTCTGATCTGCGCCGGTGGCGTGTTAAGCATCGAAGCCGGTCATTCGGAAGGCCGCGGACACGCGTTAGGCAATGGGCACTGGTCCCCACATTGGAAACTGCTCAGACGCAAGGCTGCCTAATGCAGCCCGCATCAGCCCAGCCATGCAGCCGCGTGCGATAGTACGGGAAGTGAATGGGCGGAAAATCGCAACGTACATCTAAACGTATATCCACGAGAGCGATCCCGATTTTTTCGGTCGCGCTTCTGGCGTTTACTGGAGCTTTAG
>CAXUCT010000027.1:19016-19320 GCA_964249415.1 uncultured Bryobacteraceae bacterium
CAGCCCGAGCTTACTCGGAAACCTGCTGAATCGGCGCAGCAAGCCACGTCACCGCAGCCGAAGCCCGAACCGCAACCGAATGGTTCACTGGTTCCGCCACCGCCAAACCTACCCCTCCCGCCGGAATCGTTCAATGATGCTCCCTTGCCGCTGTTGATTGCGCCGCGACCGGCGTTGCCTCCGCCGCCCCCTCCCGATGCGCTACCGCTCAACCTTCAGTCGGCCTCCGAAGTCATCAAGGTTGTCTTAGGCCTTGTTTTTATGTTCGCGCTCGCTTACTTGGCGGGCACGTCCAGGGTCCAAG
>CAXUCT010000028.1:0-1194 GCA_964249415.1 uncultured Bryobacteraceae bacterium
GATTGAGGCCGTTGCGCGAGCACATCAGGCGCTGACAAGTCTTCCCCTCTTTGCCCCCATTAGTGGCGTCATCGTTGAATTCAACGCCATTCCGCACCAGAAGCTCAGCATGGAACCGCTCCTGACGGTCGCCGATCTCTCCACGGTGTGGGTCACGGCGGAATTTCCAGCGACCGACGCCGCCGGCTTGCACCCGGGCGAACCCGCGAAGCTCACCGTCCCTTATTTGCCCGGTAAGCAGTTTACTGGAAAGCTGGATGCTATCCTTCCCGAGTTTGACCCCGATACTCACGCCGTCAAAGTGCGTTTCTTATTCGACAACCCGGGCCAAGCGCTTCGCCCGGAGATGTCCGGCGACATCGAATTACATCGCGGGGGCGGCCGCAACAGGCTAACCGTTCCGCGCGAAGCCGTCATCGACCACGGCCGGACCCAAACCGTGTTTGTTGCTCTTGCCAACGGCGATATCCGGCCGCAACTCGTACAAGCAGGCCAGCAATGGGGCGACCGGCTGGAGATCATCGCGGGATTGAAATCCGGTGACCGCGTGGTGAGTTCCGGCAACTTCTTGCTGGATTCCGAGGCGGAGTCGCGCGCCAACCGCTAAACCCTTTTTGATTAAGCCATGATCCATCGCGTCGTCGATTGGTCGGCACGCCACCCTCTTGCCGTGCTGCTCTTCACAGCGGCCGCGGTTTTAGCCGGGCGCTGGTCACTCCGTAACATTCCCCTCGACGCTATCCCCGACTTGAGTGAGACGCAAGTCATCATCTACTCTCAGTGGGATCGCAGTCCCGACATGATGGAAAATCAGGTGACCTACCCCATCGTGACCGCGCTTCTGGGCGCGCCAAAAGTGAAGGACGTCCGGGGAATCTCCGATTTCGGCGCCTCCTATGTGTACGTCATCTTCGAAGACGGCACCGATCTCTACTGGGCGCGCTCACGCACTCTCGAGTATCTTGCCGGTGCCTTGTCCCGCATCCCCTCAGGCGTAAAAACCGTGCTGGGGCCGGATGCCACGGGGCTTGGTTGGATCTATCAATATTCGCTCGTGGACACCACCGGCGGCCGTAACCTCGCCGATTTGCGTTCCCTCCAAGATTGGTACTTGCGCTTCCACTTGCAGGCTGTTCGGGGTGTGGCCGAAGTGGCTCCCCTCGGCGGCTTCGTGCGCCAATACCAGATCAACCT
>CAXUCT010000028.1:1204-2989 GCA_964249415.1 uncultured Bryobacteraceae bacterium
ACTCGGCATCTCTCTGCCCAAAGTGCTGGCGGCCGTGCGCGCGGGCAGTCAGGATGCAGGTGGTCGCCTCATCGAGGCCAGCGGCCGCGAATACATGGTGCGCCTACGCGGATACGCGAAAGGCGTCAATGATCTCCGGAGCATCTCACTCGGAACGGCTCCCGATGGCGTACCGATTCGCATCGCTGATGTGGCCTTCGTCGTCCTTGGTCCCGCCTTGCGACGCGGCGCGGCCGACCTCGACGGCAAAGGCGAAACCGTTTCTGGCATCATCATTATGCGCCAGGGTGACAACGCGCTACGCACCATTGAGCGTGTGAAAGCAAAGCTCAAGGAGATTCAGCCCGGTCTCCCTCCGGGCGTAGAGTTCGTCGACAGCTATGACCGCTCCCAGCTGATTCGCGGGACCATCGCGAACCTGAAATCCACCCTCTGGACAGAACTGCTGATTGTCGCGGTGGTCATACTGGTTCTTCTCTGGCACGTGCCCAGCGCGGTCATTCCGATTCTCACCATCCCCACTGCCGTCACCATTGCGTTCTTCCCCATCTATCTCACCGGCATGACCGCCGACATGATGTCATTGGGCGGCATCGCCATTGCCATCGGCGCCATGGTGGATGCCTCGATTGTGGTGATCGAACAAACATACAAAAGAATCGCCGATTGGCAGCGGCACGGCGAGCCCGGCGACTTTCGGTCCATCGTCATAAACGCCATTCAAGAGGTTGCCCGGCCAAGCTTTTTTTCCTTGCTGATCATGGCCGTCGCCTTTCTACCCGTGCTTGCACTCGGATCGGGCGAAGGCAAACTGTTTCGCCCTCTCGCCCTCACCAAAACCTTCTGCATTTTTATCGCGGCTCTGTTGACCATCACTTTGGACCCGGCTCTGCGCCTTCTGTTCACGCGTACGCGAGCCTTCGTTTTTCATCCTCGCTGGCTGGCTCGCGCCGCCAGCGCTGTCGCCGTCGGCAAATTCTATTCCGAAGAACGGCACCCGGTAACCCGCCTGCTCATCCAGCTCTATGCGCCCTTCGTCCGATGGACCGTGCGCTGGCGCTGGGCCACCATTGGCTGCGCCGTCGCTCTGGTCCTGCTCACAATCCCTGTGTATCAAAAATTAGGCTCGGAGTTTATGCCGCCTATCGACGAAGGCTCTTTGCTATTCATGCCCACTACCATGCCGGGCATTTCGCTGCCGGAAGCCCACCGCTTGCTCCAGGCACAAGATCACATTCTGACGTCCTTTCCCGAAGTGGAGCGTGTCACTGGCAAGGTCGGGCGCGCCGATACCGCCACTGATCCTGCCCCGCCCTCCATGGCTGAAACAGTAATTCTGCTGAAGCCCAAAGAAGAATGGCCCCAGCGGCCTACCTGGTACGGCAGTTGGCCTGCTTGGTCAAAGCCTTTGCTCCGGCACATCACCCCGGATCATGCCTCAACCGATGATCTGGTTACGCGCATGAACGAGGCACTTCAAGTGCCTGGCGTCTCCAATACCTGGACTTTGCCCATTCGTAACCGCGTCCAGATGCAAGAAACAGGCATTCGCACCCCCGTAGGGGCAAAGGTGACTGGGCCCGATCCGAAAATCATTCAAGAGTTGGGGGAGCAAGTCGAAACCGTGCTGCGCCGCATTCCGGGAACCCGCAGCGCTTATGCTGAGCGGACCGGCGCCGGCTACTTTCTCGATGTAGATTTAAAGCGCGATGAACTGGCTCGCTACGGTCTCACAGTCGACGACGTCGAGCCGCTCATCTCTAGCGCTGTCGGCGGCGACGAGAT
>CAXUCT010000028.1:2999-4896 GCA_964249415.1 uncultured Bryobacteraceae bacterium
TTAACGACCGTCATGAACGGCCCTGAGCGCTACGGCGTCAGCGTTCGATACGCCCAAGACTTTCGCTCTAACATTGACGCGCTCAACCGCATTGCCGTGCCCATCGAGAGTACCCATCGCCAGGTGTTTCTCGGCGACATCGCCGCCATTCGTCTCACCACCGCGCCTTCCATGCTGCGCAATGATAATGGACTGCTCACTGGATATGTATACGCTGACGTGGCTGGCCGGGACCTGGGCGGCTATTTGAGCGAAGCGCGGCGCACCGTCTCCCAGCAAGTCAAGGTTCAACCCGGCTATGCCATTACCTGGAGTGGGCAATACGAAGCGATCACGCGCGTGCGCGAACGCATGAAGCTTGTCGTGCCACTGACTCTGGCAGTCATCGTTCTACTCCTGTACTGGAATACTCGCTCCGCATCCAGAACTGCCATCGTCCTTCTTGCCATACCTTTCTCGGCTGTGGGTGCTATCTGGCTGTTATGGCTGTTGAGCTACAACACCAGCGTGGCTGTGTGGGTCGGCTTAATTGCACTCGCCGGCGTCGACGCTGAAACAGGCGTCTTCATGCTTCTGTATCTAGATCTTGCTTTCGAAGAACGGCGGCGCCGCGGGGCGATGCGCTCTCCGGCTGATTTGGAAGAAGCTATCGTCGAAGGCGCAGCCAGGCGTATTCGTCCGAAAGTAATGACTGTTCTGACAATGTTCGCCGGGCTGATGCCCGTGATGTGGTCCATCGGACCCGGCGCCGACGTCATGAAACGGATCGCGGCTCCCTTGGTCGGCGGAATCTTTACGTCGTTCTTGCTGGAACTAGCTGTCTATCCGGCGCTTTACTATGTGTGGATGTGGCACTCTGAAATGCGCCGCACTATCAGCGCTGCGCAGCCAACTGAGCCACGCGTGTGAGCAAGCGGTTTCTTTCGCCCGAACGCTACCGTCGCCGCCGCCCAGCTTGTGACGGCGACTGTCATAAACAGGAGCCTAGACCGGTCTTTCGAACCGCCGGATGCGCTACTTCGCTTTGCTTCAGACTATGACTGGAGGCTCGTGGACGAGAGCGTCGTCACTCCAAGGAGATTGAACCCCATAGAGAATTCGACCGCGAGTCCCTAGCTAACAATCGTGAGTTTTGGGCCGGCGGGGACATCCTCTTTACGCACTTCCAACGCGGTAGTTACTTCCCACAAGCCGACTTCTCGTTACCTGAAGCAAACTCGGCAACTCGTGCTCTCTCAGGATGACGAACCCCCATAGAGTCTAGTGACAATGTGACAGCTGTACCGAAAGGTGTGTGCCATGAATCGTTATGGCAGATTGGCTTGGCGCTCAACTGAGCTTTGACTTCTTGGGCGTGGATTTCACTTCGCTTACGACTGCTCCCGGGAAGAGAACGTCGAAGACCTTTCCGAGTAAGACCTGCCTCTCTTTCATTGCTTGTGACGGACGCAATCTCAGTTGGGCCTCCAAAAGCAGTGACGGTGGAACAGCGCGCATGACTTCTAAGCACGTCCGGATCTCATCAGGAGAGCGCCCCGTGTGCTCTGACAGTCGCAGCAGCTGCGCATACATCGCGTCCCATAGCTGGTTATACGCTTCGCGAATACGATCTGCCGTGTGTGGGTTTCGCAAGGTGTAGATCTAGTACTACACAATAACAAAAAAAAACACATCATCGAGAGCAACTTGAATGAAGATCGCCCGGGTGGCAAGCCTCAGCGGTTCGCCGGTTTGATCGAGCGAGAGCGCCGAGACAGCTTTGCTTCTTTCCGCAATGATGAACTCCATCATCGCTAGAAAGAGGTCTTCCTTGCTCGTGAAATGCGCATACACGGAACCCTTCGTTCTGCCGGCGCGTTTCGCGATTGCTTCAAGCTGAGCCCGTTCGTAGCCTTCG
>CAXUCT010000028.1:4906-7745 GCA_964249415.1 uncultured Bryobacteraceae bacterium
TTGACAATCGTCTGCCTGGCGGCGCGAAACAGAGCGCTTCGAGTGATCTCCGTTTTCTTCTCGAGTTTGTTCAAGAGTACTCCTGCCAAGATGTTCCTTCGCTGTGGACCACCCTTGGAAGATTGACACCTTTTAACCTCCACTGCTATCTTTAAGTACGTACCGTTGGGTACGTACTATTGGTATCGTCTGCATGTGGATAGCTGCTAGTAACAAGATCTAGGGGATTGAAGATGGCATTCATCGCCGGAGTTGTTTTGTTCGTTGTAGTGGCCGGGCTGGTCGATCGTCGCCTTCCGTGGCCGTCCGCGAGACATCAGGAGCGCGCCAAATGATCGCTGGCCACTTTGGTTTTGCCGCAATCGTCAAATCTCGTGAGAGATCCTCGCCTCTCTGGGCCCTGATGCTGGCGACAGTGTGGCTCGACATCATCTTCGTTCCGTTGTTCGCCGCTCATCTGGAAACAGTGCAGCCGATTCATGCGGGGTACGGCGGCTTGATCATTCATGCGGACTACACGCACTCGATTGTCGGCATGGTGGCGCTGTCCGCAGCCTTAGGGGCGATGTTCCTGCCCAGACTGGGTAGGAGAGTCGCAATGGTCATTGCACTGGTCAGCGCGTCTCACTGGGTGCTCGATCTAATCGTCCATCGCGCTGACATGCCTGTGCTCCCCGGGAACTTAGGTAACCTTCCATGCCTCGGCTTGGGACTTTGGAATTATCCGCGAGCGGCGGCATGCGTGGAACTCGTTCTCGTTGCCGCAGGCGCGACAATGTACGGGCGCGCAGCGATGGAGGTGTCGGCTAGAGCGGGCAGAAATGGAAAATTAGCGTCGATTTCAGGAGCAATGATCGCCGCATTCGGACTAGTCGTATTGTTCCTGGATTACACGAGTTAGAGGCCGGGAGCAGCCTGTTGCTCCTTAAGTAATCATCCTGTACCCGCGAAAGTGGAAATCGCGATTTTTGAGATTGTTGAAAGTTTCCAGAACTACTTCGTGTATTGCCCGGATCGTCAAAGCGAGTCCTCAAGCAAGAATTCGCGCCCTTGTCTTCGGGATCAGGTGGTGCCCTCGGGTGTTACCGCGCCGAGAAACCCCTGGCCATGCGTACTCTCGATGGGCGGAATTACTTTTAGCCGTCGAAAGCGCCGCCCGCCACATCCGTCCGAAATGATGACCTATAACAACGTTCGCGGGCTGATGTGCGGTTTCTTCCGCCCGAGCGCTACCGTCCCCGCCCCGCCGCAGTCTGTTTCGCCGTGTCAATCGGAGTAGGCGGAGGAGCAGCAAGCCCATCTACCTCTGCGCCTTTGGTTAACCCAAGCACCTTGCGCAGTTCCGCATCCAGTCGCGCGCGCATGTCTGGATTATCTTTGAGAAATTGCCGGACGTTTTCGCGGCCCTGGCCCACGCGCTCACCCTTATAGCTAAACCACGATCCGCTTTTCTCCACCACGTTGTTCGTCACGCCGAGGTCCAGCAGATCACCTTCCCGGGAAACGCCTTCGCCGTAGATGATGTCGAACTCGGCTTCTCGAAACGGCGGCGCCACTTTGTTCTTCACAACCTTCACCTTGGTGCGGTTGCCCGTCACTGTTTCTCCGTCCTTGATCGCCGCGATACGGCGAATATCAAGCCGGACGGATGAGTAAAACTTCAAAGCCCTCCCGCCGGTGGTCGTCTCCGGGTTGCCGAACATCACACCGATCTTCTCGCGGATCTGGTTAATGAACAGCAGGCATGTATTCGATTTAGACACCGTACCTGTCAGCTTGCGCATAGCCTGCGACATCAGGCGAGCCTGCACACCCATGTGCGAATCACCCATCTCGCCGTCGAGTTCTGCCTTCGGAACCAACGCCGCCACCGAATCCACCACCAGCACGTCAATCGACCCCGACGCGATCAGTGCCGCGGTAATTTCCAGTGCCTGTTCCGCGTAATCGGGCTGCGACACCAGCAAGTTGTCTACGTCCACCCCGAGTTGCTTTGCGTAGATCGGATCGAGCGCATGTTCTACGTCGATAAACGCCGCCATGCCGCCTGCCTTCTGCGCTTCCGCCACTACCTGCAGAGCGATGGTTGTTTTGCCCGACGACTCCGGACCGAAAATCTCGCAGATGCGCCCCCTCGGCAACCCACCGACTCCCAGCGCAAAATCCAGCGAAATGGATCCCGTCGAGATGGCGGAGACCGGAACAATGGCTTCCTTCGCTCCCAAGCGCAGGATGGAGCCCTTGCCGAACTGCTTTTCGATCTGGCCTAACGTGGCTGTTAAGGTGCGAGAGCGCTCTTTTTCGTCCATAGGGATTCCTTTCAAGAACAGCGATTCGGGGGGGTAGCTCCAGTATAGCCCCAAACAGAATGGCACGGACTTGTTTGACTCTCCCCTAAGTGGTCACGCGTTCGCCCGCCGCGCATAGTAACCTCTCCGCGCCCTGACCACGAGATCTTTCCGTCCCCGCACCTTAATCTGCACCGCGTGATAAAGCCCGTCCGCTTTCAGTGGCTCCGGGCGATAAAAAAGATTGTATTGATGCCTTAGTTCGTTGGCCACGTTTTCAAAAGACTGATTCAGGTCTTTGGCTTGAAACGGAAAGAACGCCACCCCACCGGTCTGCTCGGCGAAGTAGCGCATCACTTTATCGCCCTCTGTTTCCACATGACTAATGTTGGTGGAGATGGTGTAAATCACCGTATCGGCGCGCTGCGCCATCTCCAGCGCCTGCTCCCGGCTGTAGCGGCTTTCATTGTCTTCGCCATCGCTTAAAATCACCATCGCGCGCCGGAACTTATACATGGGTTGATCCAGCATCAGCTTCTCTTTGCACGCGA
>CAXUCT010000028.1:7755-15693 GCA_964249415.1 uncultured Bryobacteraceae bacterium
GTCGTAAAGCGCAGTGCCGCCGCCCGGCCGCAAATTGCGCACCGCGTTCTCCAGCTTATTGGTGTCGCTGGTCAGATCAGCCACCAGTTCCGCCGCCGTATCGAAGCTCACAATCACCGCTTTATCCTGCGTGCGCATCACGCTGTTGATGAAGTTCGTGGCCGCCTCTTGCTGAAACCGGAAGCGATCCCGAATACTGTTGCTCGTGTCAATCAGAATGGCCAGTCGCAACGGCAAGTCGGTTTCAGCCGTGAACTCTAAAATGTTTTGCGCCTTCTTGTTCTCAAAAACTTCAAAATCATTCTTGCCCAAATCCGTGACGAAGCGGCCGCGCTTATCGGTCACCGTGAACAGCATGTTCACGCGCGTCACTTCCGCGCGGATAGGTGCCGAGTCAGAAGGTGTTTCCGGCTCTTGCGCGCTGGTCCGGAGACAGATTGCCCCCCATAAGCTGGCCACCGCCACTAGCGAAACTGCTCGAAGGTTCATTCGGATCACTTCATTCTATCCGTGCTTTTGCGAAGCAAATCAAGAACGGCGGCCAACTCCGGAGCGAGCGGACTTTCTACCGTAATCCTCTCGCCGCTAGACGGCGAGCAGAAGCTCAGCCGGCGCGCGTGCAGGAAGAAGCGCTTCATCTCGGACATTGCGGGCGCTCCATAGAGCCGGTCACCAGCTACCGGATGTCCCAGGCTCGCCAGGTGCACCCGAATCTGATGCGTCCGGCCCGTCCCGATGCGAACCTCAAGTAGCGTGAACCCATCGAACTCTTCAAGAGTCCGGTAATCAGTCAAAGCCGATCGGCCAGATTCCAACTTCGCCGTCATGCGCGTTCGCCGGACAGGATCACGCGCGACCGGCAGCGTAATGCGGCCCTGCGCCTGTTGCATCCGGCCATGCACCAAAGCCAGGTAAATCTTTTCCACTTTGCGGTCGTGGAACTGAGCAGCCAGCGACTGGTGCGCTTTGTCCGTGCGCGCCACCACCAGTACACCACTCGTCTCACGGTCCAGCCGATGCACGATGCCGGGCCGCACATCGTCACCGCTCACCGTCGACAACGTACCGAAGCGATGTAGCAGAGCGTTCACCAAAGTGCCCGTTGAGTGCCCTGCCCCGGCGTGCACAACCATCCCGGCCGGTTTGTCTACCACGATCACATCGGGATCTTCGTACAGAACGTTCAACGGCAGGTCTTCCGGCGCCGCTTTAAGCGGCGGCAGATCCGCCGGAGCGACCGAGATGCTTTCACCACCCCTCAGTACATGCGACGCGCGCGTCGCGGCGCCGTTGACAAGCACTCGTCCGCCCTTGATCCACGATTGCAGCCGCGAACGGCTGAACTCCGGCAGGCGCTCATGCAAAAAAGCATCCAGCCGCTTACGAGCATCAGCGGGTTCGCTACCGAACAGGATCACCGCTGGGCATACTCAACATGACCGTTGCCGTAGCGCAACTCACCCGCGGTCACCGCAAACGGCAGAATGTTTTCCCTCGGCGGCAGCGGGCAGGTGGCGTAGGGAGTAAACGTGCAAGGCGGATTGTACGAACGATTGAAATCCAGATCTACTTTGCCGTCCTTCGGCAACGGCGTGTTCAACATCCGCCCGGCCTGATACGTTTGCGTCTTGTTCGTCGAGTCTTTGAAGAGAAAGAAGAGCGTCTTGCCTTCATAAATCGGACGCAGGCGGTAAGCCCGGCCTCGGTAAGTGAACTCAACCAGCCCAGCGCTATCTTCCATCTCCGTCTTGCCCAGCACGTTCAGGATGGGAATCTTTCGCGCATCAGGGATAAATTTAGCTTCAAAATGCAGTCCGGGGTTCGTCGCAAAATACTTCATGCCACCAAAATTTTTGAGAACCGGGCTGTTGCTATCTTTCGCTCGCAAAGCAAACCGCTCTCCGCGCTGGATCACAAAGAACGAGACAGAGCCGCTGTGAACCACATCCGGCTTCTCTTCGTCATAGGACAGCGTGCGGGAGGAATGGTCAGCAGCAGTAAACGTCACCTTATTCCTAGCTAGATGAAGCGTCCCGGCCCGCTCCGGCGCGGACCCCTTCGGCAAAACGAAGTCGTTCGAAGGAGCGGAGCCGATCGTATTATCGCCGGGCTTCAACCAGAACAGCCCCACCAGCGTCAGCCAGCTATCGGGTGATCGAAGCTTCGCATTTCGATTCTTCTGCCATTCCGAGATCGAATCCTGGTAAGTCGAGGTGTTTGCAGCCACCAGCGCCGTCGCCATAAATCCTGCCATTCCCATCGTCAACCGAAGCATGCTCGATATTACTCCCGCAGCTCCACCACCGTCGCGCCCGCTCCGCCTTCCGAAGAAGTCGCCGGATAGAACCGGCTGACATGCGGATTCGATCCCAGGAATTCGTTAACGGCGCGCTTCAGAATGCCCATGCCGTGACCGTGGATAATCCGCACGCGGTTGACCGAAGCGAGCGCCGCCGAATCGAGGAACTTGTCCACGTTCTCCAGCGCTTCTTCCGCTCGTTGCCCAATCACGTTCAACTCACGGTACGAAACGTCCCAGCGCGGACCCGCTTCAAAGCGAACGTTCTTCAGCGTCTGCCGAGCCTCCACCTTCTCCCGCACAACTTCGGCCACGTCCTCGCGCGGCACCTGCATCTTGAGAAAGCCGGCTTCCACTTCCAACATCCCGTTCTTCAAAAGCCGCCGCACCGTCGCGATCTCACGAACATCTCTTAACCGCACTCGCGCACCTTCTTCAATGACGAGGCGCTCGGGATTTGCCACTTTGGCGATCTCCGGCGGAGGCGCCATCACAACCGCCGCTTCCTCGCGAAACTCGCGCGTGGTTCGGGCAACCAAGCGCTGGGCCTGCTCCCCAGCCTTACGCTGCGCCGCCAAGTCCGCCAGCCGGTCCATAGCAGTTTGGGCGCGCGCCTCAAATTCGGTGACCAGCGCTTCCGATCTCTTCTGCCACTCGCGTTGACGCTGGTGCTCCTGGCGTACGGCCTCCGCTTCCATCTCCGCCTGGCGCCTTCCCAGCGCTTGCGTGGCCGCTTCCATCTGCGCCGCCCGCTGCTGATTGTCTTCCGCCTGGCGGTGCAACTCGCTCAACAGATCCTGAAAGTCCGCCTGCATGCTTGGCAGTACCGCGCGCGCATGCGCCAACACTGTCTCCGGCAGTTCGAGGCGCGTGGCGATGTCGAGCCCAGCAGACTTGCCGGGCATCCCGACGCGCAGCTCATACGTCGGCTGCAAGGTCGCTTCGTTGAAGCCCATCGAAGCATTCACCACGCCGGGAGTTCTCGTCCCATACAGCTTCAAAGGAAGCAAATGCGTCGACGCCAGGCAGAACGCGCCCGACTGCCGGAACTCATCCAGAATCGCCACCCCCAAAGCGCCGCCCTCTTCCGGGGCGGTCGCGCGGCCCAGCTCGTCCAGCAGCACCAGGCTGTCCGGCGTCACTCCTTCCAGCATCTGCTTCACGTGCAGCAGATGGCCGGAGAAGCTGCTCAAGCTCTCCGCGATCGACTGTGTATCGCCAATGTCGGCCAGCACGTCATCGAGCAGCGGAAACTCCGCTTCCGCGCACGGCACCGGAATCGCGGCATGCGCCATCAGCGCCAGCAGGCCAGTCGTCTTCATGGTGACCGTTTTGCCGCCCGTGTTGGGACCGCTAATCAAGAGGCAGCGGTGCTCCTCCGTCAGTTCAAAGCTAATGGGCGAGATCGGTTTGCGCTGCTTGCGCAACACCGTTTCAAGCAGTGGATGGCGCGCTTCGTGAAGCAAGAGCTTGCGGCCGTTCTGGCTGAAGCGTGGCACCGTGGCGTTGTAAGCCCCCGCAAAGGCGGCTTTGGCAAACGTGCAGTCTAGTTCAGCCAAAGTCTGGGCTGTCGCGGCAATCTCATCGCTGTGTTCCCGCAGTGCATCCGTGATTTCCGCCAGGATTCGCTCCATCTCCCGGATCTCGTCTTCCCGCAGCCGCACCAACTGATTGTTGAGACTGACTGTTTCGAGCGGCTCCACAAAAAGTGTCCGGCCCGTCCCGCTCGAACCATGAATGACGCCATCCACGCGCCCCTTCTGCCCCGCCACAATCGGCACAACATAACGGTCTTCGCGAATCGTGACGAACTCTTCCTGCAACGTGCCGTCAGTCCGATGCGCCCGGAGAAAACGCTCCAGCGAATCCTGTATGGTCCTCTGCTGCCGTTCAATATCTCGACGAATGCGGCCCAGCGCCACGCTTGCCTCATCCGCCAAACTGCCGTCGGGATGAAACGCCCGCCCAAAGCGTCGCGCCACCTCTCGCAGGTCAGCCAAGTTACTCGCCTGATGGGCTAGCCGCGGGTAACGCGCAAGGGAAAGCAAAACGCCCCGATACTCACCCGCTAGCGCCAGCGTGTGAAAAAGATCCAGAATCTCGCGGCCGGCAAGCGCCGCGCCCTCAATCAGAAGCGTGCGCACGGGTGCTTCAATGTCGCGCAGCTGATCAAAGCGCAGGCGAACAGGCGAGCCCGGGCCAACACTCTCGGACCCGGACAGTTCGCGCAGATACTTTATCGCTTCCCCCGCTTCCCCCAAGCCGTTTTCCAGCCGCGCGCGGTCCCGGTGAGGTTCCAGGCCGTGGATCAGCGCGCGCCCCGCCACACTTCCGGCATAGCTGGCAAGTAGCTCTTTCAGCTCATCGAATTGCAGGAGCCCGCAGCTGCTGAAGGACATGCTGTGCGTCTACATTATGGACGCGTGACGTACGGGTGTGTCGCCGGCCGGCTGCGGCACGACACGATCAGCTCGCGCGTGCCCTCCGTCACCGGAATTTGGGTTAGACAGTCGATGTCGAACCACTGCACGTTCTTTGAGTCGTCCCCCGGCCTCAGTTCGCCGCCCCGAATCGTACAGTAAAAATCCACCAGCACGTAATGGTATTCGCACCCGCCCGATGTATCCGGCATAATGCGCTCGAACACTGTTGCAATGCCGTCCGTTGTGACCTCCAGCCCTGTTTCCTCGAAAACTTCCCGCACCAGCGCATCTTCCAGCCGTTCACCCGTCTCCACCACGCCGCCGGGTACCGACCAAAAGCCCGCTAAAGGCGGCTTGCCGCGTTCCACCAGCAGAACGCGTCCCTCCTCCAGCATGAGGGCCCCGACGCCCAGAACCGGACGAAACGGGTACCGTCGAGAATCGCTGACTTCCACGTCTTATTAGATAGCAATCAGCCCAGAGCCGCCAGAACTTCTTCGGCGTGCCCCTCCACACTGACCTTCGGGAAGATCTTCTTGATCTTGCCCTCTGAATCGATCACAAACGTGGTCCGGTCCACCCCCATGTACTTCTTCCCATACATGCTCTTCTCTTTCCAAACCCCGTAAGCCTCTGCGGCTTGGTGATCGACATCGGCGAGCAGCGTGAATGGCAGGTCGAATTTGGCCTTGAACTTGGCTTGCGCCTTGCTTTGGTCCGGCGAGACCCCCACGATCACGGTGTTCGCCGCCGTGAACTTCTGCGACGTGTCGCGGAATGCGCATGACTCCGTCGTGCATCCCGGCGTGTCCGCTTTTGGATAAAAGTACAGAACCACGTTCTTACCGCCGAGCGATGAGAGCTGGAACGGCTCTCCGGCATCAGTCGCGAGCATAATCTCAGGCGCTCTCTCCCCTTCTTTTAAGTTAGGCATAGGGACAGGATGAACTGCCGGTGAGCAAGGCTGCAGCAATTATATGAGCTATGCGTAATTAAAATACTTGACAAGCGTGCACGCAGATAGTATGCTTGAGTTGTAACCAGTTAACAAGGAGATATACACCATGCCAGTGATTAAATACACCCCCTTCAACACCGAAACAGAAGATTTTCCCGCCGGTCTTCGCCTGTTGCACGATTCCGTTTCCCGTCTTTTCAGTGAGCCCGCTTCGCGACCCTGGTCGCCTGCGGTTGATATCTACGAGACCGAGAACGCCTTAGTCGTCAAGGCGGACCTGCCCGATGTGGACCCGAAGAATGTCGGAATTCAGCTTGAGAATGGAACTCTCACCTTAAAAGGCGAGCGCAAATTTGATGAGCAGAAGAACGGCTCAAAAGGGTTCCACCGCATCGAGCGCAGCTACGGTTCCTTTGTGCGCGCGTTTAGCCTGCCGGACACCGTAGAGGGCGAGAACGTCAAAGCCGACTACAAAAATGGTGTTTTGACCATTACCCTTCCGAAGAAGGAAGTGGCCAAGCCGAAAACCATCAACGTCGAAGTCAGCAACAACTAATAAGTTCAATCAAGTAAGACCAATTTCCGCGGCGTGCTGCCACCCAGCACGCCGTTGCTGTTTGAAGCTAAGAAATTCAATCGGCTTTCATCAGCGTGAATCAGCGGCCAAGACGAAGAGATTACGCCGGAAACCGCCCAGTCCCTCGATCGCGCCAACGCTTTACTTAAGCGCCGTTGCGGCGATCGTCGTGTCTTCTTCGAACTAATGGAACGAGAACACCATCCAGATCACTGGCCCCCGGAATCGACGCGATGCTTACCGAGATCGTAATTGAACCTCTACAATTGGGTGTCTCCTACTAAGTGCCTACCCAAACGCACCCCTTCGCGATTATGAAAGCAATCCTCGCGGCTGCAATCGCCGCTCAACTGTCGCATCCAGCTCCACGCGTTGCCCAGACGCCTCAAACCCCCGCCGCGGGCTGCTCCCTCGCAGTGCACGTCACCGGCTTTCGCAATGATAAAGGCGTGATTGGCTGTCTAATGTTTCGCTCCCCCGACGGCTGGCCCGAGAACGAGGACAAGGCATACACCCGCGCCGCCTTACCCATCACCGGAAGCGACGCTGTCCTAAACTTCCCGCACGTCACGCCAGGCCGCTACGGCATTGTCGTGCTGCACGACGAAAACTCAAATCATAAGCTCGATCGAAATATCTTCCGAGTGCCGAAAGAAGGCTTTGGATTCGCCAACAATCCGCACGTTGCGCTCTCCGCCCCCAGTTGGAAAGACGCTTCCGTTGAAGTCACCTGTCCGGCAACCCCCATCGACATTCAGCTGATCTATAAGTGACCGTCGCAGAACCTTGATGACGCGCATTCTCGGCACTCACAGCCTTATCCTGTTGGCGGTTCTCGCGCACGCTCAAGCGCAAGTGAATAGCAACCGCTTCGAAGTAACCGGCGCCACAATCGCCCAAACGCAAACCGCCATTCGCGAAGGACGCGCCACCTGCCGCTCGGTAGTCGAGAGCTATCTCGCCCGCATCCGCGCCTATGATCAACTGCCCATGAACGGCTTGCGACTGAACTCCATCGTCACCTTAAACCCCGCCGCCCTCGCCGAAGCCGACCGCTGCGATCGCAACTTCGCCGCCACCCACAACCTCCCTCCGCTCGGCGGCATCGCCGTCCTGATTAAAGACAACTACGACACGCAAGGCCTTCAAACCACCGGCGGTTCCCTCGCCATGAAAGGCTTCGTTCCGGCCCACGACAGCACGGTGGTCGCGCGTCTCCGTGCCGCCGGAGCCATCGTGCTCGCTAAAACCAACATGGCCGAGTGGGCCTTCAGCCCCTACGTCACCGCCAGTTCCATCGCCGGCATCACGCGCAATCCGTACGATCTGACCCGCGTGCCGGCAGGCTCCAGCGGTGGCACTGCCGCAGCCGTCGCGGCCAGTCTCGGCGAGTCCGGCCTCGGCACTGATACCGGAAATTCCATCCGCGGCCCCTCTTCTCACAACGACCTTACCGGCATTCGACCCACCATCGGGCTCACCAGTCGCGCAGGCATCATCCCCTTGTTCGCCCATAACGATGTAGGCGGCCCGATCGCGCGCACTGTCGCCGATGCCGCAGCACTCCTCACCGCCGTTGCCGGACCGGATCCCGCAGACCCCGTCACCTCACTCGATCGTGGACGCCCCGCTCTCGACTACACGCGCTTCCTCGATCGTCAGGGCCTCCGTGGAGCCCGCA
>CAXUCT010000028.1:15703-17316 GCA_964249415.1 uncultured Bryobacteraceae bacterium
AGTCAAAGCTCTCACCGAACAAGCCCTTCATACCCTTCAGGCGGAAGGCGCCGTGCTGATCGACCCCTTCGTTATTCCCGCCTATGACACGCTCGAGAAAAACCTCTGGTGCGGCGACTTCCAGGCCGACCTTAACGCTTACCTCGCTCAGCACCCCAACGCCCCCTATCACGATCTGGCTTCGATCCTCGCCTCCGGTCTCTACCTGCCCTACATCGAAGAGGAGATCCGCAGCGCCGTCGCTCCACGCAAAGCAGACGACCGACGCGCGCCCTGCCTGGACGTCTATCACGACCCGCCCAAGATCGCCTTCCGCAACGTGCTCGTCCCCGCCATGTCTAAGGATCACCTCGACCCGGTCGTCTATCCCACCTGGAGTAATCCGCCCCGCCTGGTCGGCGACACCCGAAGCCCCGCCGGCGACAACAGTCAAATCCTCTCGCCACAAACTGGTTTTCCAGCCATCACTATTCCGATGGGCTTCACGCACGGCACGCTCCCCGCCGGCCTGACCTTTCTAGCGCCCGCGTTTAGTGAAGCGACGCTCGTCCGCTACGCCTACGACTTTGAGCAGACCACGGGGCAGCGCCGAGACCCTCCGCGATTTCCTCCCCTGCATTAACACTCCTGAGCCGACACAAACCTATGAAGCCTCTCCTTCTGATTTTTCTTGCTCTGCAAGCAGTCGCCGCCGAGCCCGAGCCCGCCGAGCACGCCTTCCTCCTCAAAAATTTTCACACCGAAAGCGGCGTCACCCTTCCCGAAGCCAAAATCGTCTACGGCACCTACGGCCAACTCAACGCCGCCAAAGACAACGCCGTGCTTCTGCCCTCGCACTACATGGCCAACTGGCACGGTTACGAATGGCTGATCGGGCCTGGCAAAGCGCTCGACCCCGCCCGCCAGTTCCTCATCGCAACGGAGCTGTTCGGCAACGGCCGCTCTTCTTCGCCCAGCAATACGCCGGAGCCTTTCCACGGCCCGCGCTTTCCCGTCACCACCATCCGCGACAATGTCGAAGCCGTCCACCGTCTCCTCACAACCGAGCTCGGCATTCAGCATCTCGGAGCGGTGATCGGTTTTTCCATGGGCGCGCAGCAAGCCTTCCAGTGGGCCGTCTCGTACCCCGCTTTCATGGATCGCGTCGTCGCTACTTCCGGCACAGCCAAAACCTATGGTCATGGCATCGTGCGCCTCGAAAGCGAGATCGCCGCCCTAACCGCTGACGAGGCTTTCAAAGGCGGCGACTACACAGCCGAGCCCGAGAAAGGAATTGAAGCTTTCTCGCTCGTATGGACCGCCTGGCTCTTCTCGCAAGAATGGTGGCGTCAAGAACTTTGGCGAACCGACAAGCCCGCCGGCGCCACCTTCGCTCAGATCGTCGAGCACTACCGCACCCACTTCATCCCCGGCGCCGACGCAAACAATTTAATTCTGCAGATGCGCACTTGGGAGCGTAACGATGTGGGATCCACACCCGGCTTCAACGGCGATGAAGTGAAAGCGCTCCGATCCATCAAAGCGCAGCTACTCTACATGCCTTCCGAAACAGACCTCTACTTCCCCGTCACCGACGCACGCTACGAAGCACAGTTCATCGCTCACTGCACCTT
>CAXUCT010000028.1:17326-19113 GCA_964249415.1 uncultured Bryobacteraceae bacterium
CTGGGGTCACCCAGCCGGCGCCGGAGCCAGTCCCGCCGACGCCAAGTTCCTCAACGACCACATCGCAGCCTTCCTTCACGCTAACCGCTGAGCACCGGTCCCCCGCCATCCGCTACGCCAGTGCCAAATTCAAATTCTCAATCGCCTCATCAATCTCGCTCGTATTCTTATAACCTACTGTCACGCTATCCACACCCGCAGTCCGGAACGCATACCTCATCGCCGCCTTCCGATCCTCGCGATTGGTAAACCTACCCTCGCCCACCAGCTTCATGCTGATTACCCCCATGCCGTCCTTTCGCGCCTGCTGCACATGCGTCACAACTTCGCTTACATTCCCCGGCCCCGACGTGGCGTAATCCTCCGCGTCCATCGACGTGCCCTTATGATTCATCCGGATCATCGCCACTTCCAGCCACTTGTTTTCGGGCACCTGCCGTAACGCCGGAAGTCCGTGCACCGACGCACCATGCGACAACACAGCCTTCCTCGACTCGGCTTCCTGAATCCCGTCCTGCCACCGCATGCTGTCCGTTGGCCAAGAAGCAACATGCTGCCAGTGCAGCAGCATCACATCGAAGTACTCGGTATTCGCGAGCCTGCGTAACTCATCAATCTTCTGCTGCGGGTCCACGCCTTCCCGTGTCGTCACCTTGGACATCAGCCGGTAACTATCCCGCGGAATGCCGGTCAACGCCACGCCCAGCATCTTGTGCATCCCGCCGTACGACTCAGCCGTCTCAAAGAAGCGAACCCCGCGATCATAGGCATAGCGCACCAGCTTCGTAAACTCGTCCTGTCCCAAATCGCGCTGAGTCTTCCCGCTAAAACTTCCGGTTCCAAAAGCCAGCCGCGTCACGCGAACATCGGATTTTCCGAGCGTGACCCAATCCGTAGCCGCCCCGCCCGCCGCCCTCACCGGCACGCTTACGGCAACCGCCAGCGCGCCCGCCGCCAATCCCGCCTTCAAAAAATCTCGTCTGGAGCTGTGAGCCATTCGTCTTCCTCCAATTGGCCGCAGTCTATCATGGCCCTCACACAACCTGCCGAAAACCTCCGTTAAGCTTCCGCTGTCCTCCATAGACTCGGCGGGTTACGGATTCCCTCGAGGCTTCTTGCGTTCAGCATCAATAAACGACTGAATTTGAGCTGCACTTTTTATCCCCTGCACACGCACGCCATTGACAAACAATGTTGGCGTGCCGCAGTTGAACTGTCGGAAAATCACGCGCACGTCGCCACCATTATTCGGCAACGTCTGCTTTTCTAGCATTTCGGCCAGACTTCGACAAAACAGGCATTCGAAGTCTGAGAATTCAACAATTGTTACCACTGCTGTTCGCAGTCTCTGAGATGGTGCCCAACCCGTTCGAAAGAGTAGCTTGGAGATCCTCAATTCGTCGGCGTTCTTCCATCTCCGGATCTGACGCCAGATCGTACAATGCAGGCGTGATGTATGAGCGATCAGGCTGCGCGCGATCTTCGAGTCCACCGACCGGCTCGAAGCCGAGCGTCGCTTGCGCCAAGCGGTGGACAAATACGCGCAGCGCGCGCCGAAGCTAAGCGCCTGGATGGACGCCCATGTGGCCGAGAGCTTTACTGTGTTTGCCTTCCCGCCGACTAATCGCCGGCGGCTGCATACTTCGAACCTGATGGAAAGAGTCAGCAAAGAACTGAAACGACGCACGCGCGTCGCCACCCTGTTTCCGAACGAAGCCTCGCTGCTTCGTCTCGCCACTGGCGTGTACGACGGGCACCAGACCGGCGTAGCTGGCCAGGTGTTGTGC
>CAXUCT010000029.1:0-10641 GCA_964249415.1 uncultured Bryobacteraceae bacterium
AAATGTTCGGCCAATGAAGCTACAGTTGGGAACTGAAAAAGATCAAGCATCGGAATTTCCATCCGCAGACGCCTTCGCAGTTCCGAATGCACGCCGGCCAACGCTAGCGAATGGCCGCCAAGGTCGAAGAAGTTGTGGTTCACTCCTATGCGAGGAAGCCGCAGCACACTTGCCCAAGCAGACGCTATCTTTCTCTCAAGGGCGTCGCGCGGCGCAACATAACTTCGGGAACGCGTTTCCGTCGGCGCTTCGGACGACCGATGGTCCGACGACAGCGCCTTTCGGTCCAGTTTGCCGCTTTGGTTGAGCGGTAGCTCCGGCAAAAAAACAAAAGCAGCGGGCGTCATGAACTCCGGTAGGCGTTGCCGCAGAAACGCGCGCAAGACTTGCACCTCCGGCGCCGTGCCGTCCTTCGCCACAATGAAGGCGACAAGCTGCTTGTCTTGGTGGTTGTCTTGTACGACAACAGCCGCGTTCCGCACACTCTCGTGCTGCTTTAGAGCTTCTTCAATCTCCCCGAGCTCAATCCGATTTCCGCGAATTTTCACTTGAAAATCGATGCGCCCCAAATACTCGATAGCTCCGTCGTTCCCGTAGCGCGCAAGATCGCCCGTTCGATAGAGACGTCCTCCCTGCTCATCGAATGGGTTCGGGATGAACTTCTCCGCGGTTAAGTCCGGACGGTTCGAGTAACCTCGGGCCAGACACTCTCCCGCAATATGTAATTCACCGGGAACCAGCGGCGGCACTTGGTTCAGATACTCGTCCAGCAAGTGGATGCGAGTGTTGGCGATCGGTGCGCCAATCGGCGTGATGCTCCGCCGCGTATTCCTGTCGCAAGCCCAACAAGTAACATCCACGGAGGCCTCTGTCGGACCGTACAGGTTGTGAAGATCGGCAGCACATTCCCGGTAAAATCGGTCTACTGAAGCGGGATTCAGAGCTTCTCCGCTGCAGATGACGCGCCGAAGGCTTGCGCAGTCCTGTAAAGATCCGGTCAGCAGCATCGAGTCAAGCATCGATGGAACAAAGTGAATCGTGGTGATCGAGCGGTCCCGAATCACTTGTCGCAGATATGAGTTATCGCGATGGCCGCCTGGTCGCGCCATAACCAGGCAAGCGCCGGTTATCAGCGGCCAAAAGAACTCCCACACCGAGACATCGAAACTATAAGGGGTCTTTTGCAATACCCGGTCGTCTGCGCTGAGACCGTACTTTTCTTGCATCCAAAGAAGCCGATTGCAGATGCCGCGGTGACGATTCATCACACCTTTCGGCCTACCGGTTGACCCGGATGTATAAATCACATACGCGATGTTCTCTGCGCTAACCGCCGCCGTGCAATTTTCCTTCGACTGCGTCGCAATGTGATGCCACGCGCGCTCTAGGGAAACAATTTCGTTTCCCCCCGCAGAATCTAGTTTGTTCACAAAGCGCTGTTGAACTATCACCAGCCGGGGGCGTGCGTCGCTCTGCATCCATTGAAGACGTCTATCCGGGTATTCCGGGTCGAGCGGCAGATAGGCCGCTCCCGCCTTCAAGATCGCGAGAAGAGAGACCACCATCTCGAGCGAGCGTTCCATGCAAACGCCCACGCAGGTCTCGGGTCCGGCTCCCTTGTGGCGAAGATAATGCGCCAGTTGGTTAGCTTGCTGGTTCAACTCGCCGTAACTAAGCGTTTGGCTTTCGTAAGCTACAGCCGGGTCTGCGCTTGACAGTCGAACCTGCCGTTCGAATAGATGATGTAGACAGCCTTCAAAAGCATACGACTTTTGTGTCGCATTGCTTTCGCGGATCTCGCGGTGCTCCTCGAGCGAGGTTACGTTAACAAGGTTGGCCAGCCGCTGCTGAGGATGGTCAGCGATCTTCCGCAGCATCAGCAACAGGCTGTCTCGAAACCGTTCGGCTGTGCGGGAACTAAACAGAGTCGTGTCGTAGTTCAACTCCGCGGTGAGTGTTCCGGCGCGGGGGCGCATGCTCAACGCGAGGTCGAATTTCGCCACCCCTATATCTAGCGGGATGAAGGGACCCGACAGCTTGCCACCCGGGCGCCCTGCCGAGCCATCTTGCATAACGAACAGGGTTTGGAACAAGGGCGAGGCGTTCAGATGTCGTTCTGGACGCAATTCGTCCACTACACACTCGAAGGGCAGTTGCTGATGCTCGTACGCCTCGAGCGCCGTCGTCTTAACACGCGACAGAAAGTCAGTGAACGTCAAGCGGCATTCCGGCTCCAGCCGCATCACGACCAGATTTGTAAAGCAGCCAATCAGCCCGTGTAGTTCTTCGATCCCGCGATTCGCGCTGGGGCTTCCGATTTGTATACGCTCCTGCCGGCTGTAGCGCTTAAGGAACAAGGCGTAGGCCGCTAGCAGAGTCATATACAGCGTTGCGCCCACCGCACGGCCGGTGTTCGACAAGGCGGAGGTGAGCGATTTGTCGACTTCAAACCACAAGCTCGCCCCCGCGTATGCCGGCAGTAGTGGCCGCGTAAAATCCGCAGGCAAGTCTAGCTGCGATGGCCCTCCCGATAATTGGCCCTTCCAATACGCCAGGTCCTCATTGAATCCGCCGCTTCCAAACGTTTCGTGTTGCCAGGTGGAAAAGTCGCCGTATTGAACCGGCAAGGGCGCGAGATCCGGCTGCTCACCGTTCGCGAAGCTGCTATACAAAGCTTCCAGTTCTCCGAAGAAAACCGCTTGCGACCACCCGTCCCAGACGATGTGATGAGTAACGATCAGCAGCACCTCGCCGTGAGAGCCAAAATTGAAGACCATTGCCCGAAGCAACGGCAAGCGGTCCAACTGAAAGGGCTTCCTCGCCTCCTCGACCAGGGTGTCCCGTAGAACGTCTTCACGCGGTCGCGTAGACGCGCAGGTCAAATCAACTCGCTCGACCTGTGTCTCGCAAATGTCCGCAATCGTCTGAACCGGGCGGCCGTCTCGCATTTGAAAATACGTGCGGAGTGCTTCGTGGCGTTGGACGATCTGGTTGATCGCAAGCTGTAGTGCCGCAATATCGATTCTTTCGTCCAGTTCCAGCGCTACGGGCACGTTGTAAGCAGGACTCGCGGAAGAGAGTTGCTGCATTAACCAGATTTGCCTCTGTCCGAAAGACAGTGGCACCGGAATGCCGGGCACACGCCGCGGAATGCTACCAGGGTCGTGAGATTGCATTTTCAGTTCAGACGGCGGAAAGCTTTTTCAGGAGAGTCGAGCCCGCACCAACGAGTCGATCGTCGGGTATAAAAACAAGTCCGTAATCTTGATTGGCCTGTCCGGAGGCAGCACCTTTCGCAGGCGCGCGTGAATTCGCATCAGTAACAAGGAATTCGCGCCCAACTCAAAGACGTCATCGTGTACGCCAACACGCTTAGCCTGCAAAATGTCGGCAAGAACCTGCGCGATCGAGTGCTCGAGCGAGTTGCGGGGTCCTACCCATCCTTCAAGCCGTTGCGCGTCAATTTCGGAGGCCATCTGCGCGAGGAGCGCGGCGCGGTCGATTTTGCCGTTTGCCGTAAGGGGCAGTTCGGATAAAATCAACAGCGCGTCCGGAACCATGTAGGCCGGTAGCCTCTCCCGTAGGTAGTCATCCAACTCCCGCTTCGAGCCTCCGCCGTCCGACACGACGAACCCAACCAGGCGTTTCTCACCCCCGGCTTCGTCCACAAAGACAACGGCGTCCCGCACACCGGCATGTCGCCTCAGTACAGTTTCGATCTCTCCCAATTCAAGGCGGAAGCCACGGATCTTCACCTGGTAATCGGTGCGCCCAACGAATTCGATCGCTCCCTCGACTCCGTATCGCACCAGGTCGCCGGTGCGATAGAGGCGGCTCGATTCAGATGTGGCGAATGGATTAGGGACGAACTTCTCGGCCGTTAAGCTGGGGCGGTCTACATATCCGCGCGCAAGCCCGTCTCCACCCAGATACAGTTCGCCAACGACGCCGGTTGCGACGGGCGCGAGATGCCGATTTAGCACGTACGCTTCCGTGTTCGCGATGGGACCGCCTATGGCAACCGACGTCGCTGACTGCTCCACCGACTGGATGTGCTGCCACAAGGAAAAGGTTGTGTTCTCCGTCGGGCCATAAACATGTAGGAGATTCGCGGGTGCATAATGTTGTGCCACGTCGCGGAAGGATTTCGGATCCGCCCGTTCTCCCCCTACGAGAAGATATCTTAGATTCTTGAAGCAGTGCGCGTGATCGCCAGCGGCGATCTGATTGAACAACGCTGTGGTGAGAAATAACGTTGTGATCTTATCTTGTCGAATCCTGTTCGCGAGCAACTCGGCATTCAGAGACTCTTCTCTGGTTAACCCCACGACGCTAGCGCCGTTCAGCAGTGCTCCCCAAACCTCGAACGTTAATGCGTCGAACGAGGCATTCGAAGCTTGTCCAATGCGGTCTTCCGGACCTAACTGAAGATAGTCGGTGTTACGCACTAAGCGCGTGATTCCGTGGTGCGGAATTCCGATTCCTTTGGGCGTTCCTGTCGATCCAGACGTGTACACGATGTAAGCCAGATGAGAGGCGGAGTGCCGGTTCGTGATCGAGATGCCGACCTCCCCGGGAATGTCTTCCAAGCAAATGCAGGGAACGACCTCTCGAACGCAGCCTCTGAGGCTGGGCTGCAAGGAACGTTGCATCAACATGACGCCCACCTGCGCATCGTCAGACATGAACTGCAATCTCGTGATTGGATAGCTGGGATCGAGCGGCAGATAAGTGGCTCCGGCCTTAAGCACGCCTAGTAAAGCGACGATCATCTGCCAGGAGCGTTCCATGCAAACTCCCACTACACTCTCCGACACAACACCATGCTGGGCCAGATATACGGCTACCCGATTGGAGGCGTTATCAAGTTCTTGATAGGTCAATGACACGGACGGATACCGCAAAGCCACAGCATCCGGCGCCGACTCGACGTGCTTCGCGAACAGATTTTCGACACGCTCCTGCCGCGGATAGCGTGTTTTGTTTTGCCTCCAACGTTCCGCAATGCGAAGTTCCTCTGGAAGCAGCATAGACTGCGTGGAGACACCGCATCCGGAAGTCGAAGCGGTTTGTTCTAGTAACTTCTCGAAGTGAAGCCGCATCCGCGCCGCAGTTTCCGCTCGAAACAGATGCGAGTTGTACCGTAATTCGATGGAGAGGCCCGCCGGCGTCTGTACCGCTACGGCTCCAAGATCGAACTTACACGTACCGTTCGTGAGTTCCCGGAAGGGCGGCCACGCGCCGGGCTGCCTGTTTCGCCCCGGCTCCCTAGTTATGAGGAGGAAATCCGTTTGGAAAAAGGGATTCTTTCCCAGCCTTCGCTCTGGCTTCAGTTCTTCCACCAGAAGCTCAAATGGCACGTCCTGGTGTTCGTACGCCTCAAGGCAAGTTTGACGAACTCTTTTCAGCAGCTCGATGAACGACGGATTGCCCGCCACATCCACGCGAATAACCAGGATGTTCGTAAAGAACCCAATGACGTTCTGCCACTCTTCGCGTTCCCTGTTGGCTGAGGGTATGCCAACCAATACCTGCTCCTGTCCGCCATACCTATGGAGCAGCACTACGTACGCCGTGAGCAAGGCCATCTGCAAGGACGCGCCGCATCGTTGTGCGATTCGCCGGAGCTGCTTTAATACAGCCTCGCGCAAGACGAACGACTCCCCGGAGCCGTCGTCTTGCAAGGCATCGCTATGCGCACCATCCACGGGCAGATTCAAGCATTCCGGCGCCCCCGACAATTGGTGCTTCCAGTAATCGCGGCTCGCCCGAAAAGCGCCTTCGCGCGCCCGAGCGCGCTGCCAGACCGCATAATCTGCGTATTGAAACTGTGGGCGCGTCGAAATAGGGGTCCCGCCATGCAGCTCTGCACTGTAGCGGCGCTCCATCTCGTCAAACAAGATGGACAGCGACCACCCATCTGCCAGAATATGGTGCAAGACAAGCGAAAATACGCTCTCGCCCCGCGGCAATTGTATAAGCCTTGCTCGCACCAGAGGCACCTGCTCCAAATCGAACAGGCGGCGGCTTTCCTCGCCCAGCCTGACTGCGAGGGCGTGCTCGGCATCGATGGAATCAACAAGGCTCTCCTCGGCAATGGAAAGTTGCACACCAGGCTCGATCACTTGGAGAGGCTCGCCGTCGCTCTCTGTAAAACGGGTGCGCAGTATCTCATGGGCACGAATCACCGAGTTAAGAGCCACGTTCAATGCGCGAACGTCCACAGGGGTTCCGAAACGCAGCGATACGGGCACATTGTAGGCGGGACTCTCCGGCATTATTCTGTGGAGAAACCAGATCTGCCTTTGATTAAACGATAAAGGCGCGGTTCTTACCGCAAGCTGCGCCGCAAAAGACATAGAATTCTGATCCGAGGGGGAACTACGTGCCAGTGGAGGAGCGCCGTTCAGCCAAGCATCGCGAGAGCGAATCGATCGTAGGGTTATTAAAGAGGTCTACGACCTTCGCCTGGCACACGAGCTTACGGCCGATTTTGCCGCATATCTTCATGGCGAGCAGTGAGTGGCCTCCCAGCTCGAAAAAATCGTCAAACACGCCCACTTGATCCATGCAGAGCACTTCGCGCCAGATCTGCGCCATCGTCTCTTCCGCACTATTCCGCGGAGCGACAAACGGCGTTTCCTCGTCGTCGAGAGGAGCCGAGAGCCCCACCAACGCTGCGCGATCAATGCCGCCCTCGACGTCTATGGGAAGCTTCGACACCTTGACCAAACGCACGGAGGGGAAAAGGAATGGCAGGTGACCGGCGAGATACTCAGCTACGCTTTTCTGGTTCAATTCGTGGAGAGCGACCACATAGGCGGTAACGCTGGAGCCGTTTACCACTACCGCGCTTCCGTCGAGTCCAGGGTATTCGTTAAGAACATCTTCAATTTCGAACGGCCGAATCGGGTATCCTGCTACATTCTCCTGTTCAGCAACTCTGCCCAAGATTCGGATTCGACCGTCCCAAAGGCGCCGCGCCACGAGCCCAGTTGGAAAGAGCGGCGCGTTGGCGCCATCGGCCAATGGATTCGGCGCGCTGCAATTCGAACCTGCGCCATGAAAGGGCGCGCCGTCAGGCGAGAAAGCCGGAGTCGTCGCGAAAAGCTCTCCCGGCACGCAGGTTGGCACGGGATCACAGTGGGTGTCTAAAACGTATAGTCCCGCACGGGCGCGACGTTGACGATTGGCTCGATCAGTTACTAACGAGACGCCCGCGCTCGGCTCGCGCAACAGCTGCTGTCTATGTTCAAACGGATACAGCGGCACGGCGGCGATGGTTTTCTCCGGGCACCGCAACATCT
This sequence comes from uncultured Bryobacteraceae bacterium, assembly GCA_964249415.1. Classification (GTDB taxonomy): domain Bacteria; phylum Acidobacteriota; class Terriglobia; order Bryobacterales; family Bryobacteraceae; genus Bog-105. The sequence continues at coordinate 7,308 of CAXUCT010000029.1, forward strand.
CACGCAGCACATGGCGGTATATTCCCCAAAACTCATTGAAGGTTCGAGCACCTAAGCGTCGGGCGTCGTATGTAACGGATGCGCCATAGCCATTATCTGGTCCGGAGAAGATCAAGGTCGCATCTTGCCCTCGGCGCAAAACGTTCTCCGGCTTGTGAATCGTGTTGAGTACAAGCGCGATCCTGAAAGGCCGCCATTCCGTGCCGTTCTGGGTGTTAAGAAGCGCTTCTACTGAATAACGCTGGTTCTCGTAGGCTTCCGCCAACGTTTTCCGGACGCCTTCCAAAAGCTCCCGGACAGTCATGTGTTCCACCGCGGGATTTCTCAACAGCAGGAAGCGATTGGAAAACGCAGAGCTCTTATAACGTTCGTGAATGGGGCTGCCTACAACGATGTCCTCAAGGCCGGAATATCTTTTGAGGCACACGGTTAAGGCACCCAGCAGAATCCCGAACACCATCGTCTCGTTCGCGCGCGCAGCCTTGTGCATGGAGGCCACCGTTTCCGGTTCCAGCTTGAATTCCAGATCTTGAGCCACCTCCGCCAGACCTTGTTCGCGCGGTGACTCGATGGGCAGCCCGGGCGAATACGACAGTCCGGCTAACTTGCGTTCCCAATATTCCCGCTCCTTCGTGAGATGGTCATTTTGGATACGAGCATTCATAAATGTCGCTAAGGGATTGCGCAGGGGGCGTCGGGACGGCTGGTCTTAACGGACGCTCAACACCGCGTCGGAACTCCGTCTTGCAAGAAGCTTACTTCGATCCAGTTTTCCGTTTTCCGTGAGGGGCAGTCGCTCGAGAACTACGATCTTGCTGGGAACCATATATTCGGGCAGCCGGGTCTCTAAGTAACGGCGCAGCCGCTTTCTTGATATCCCGTTGAGGGCCGCCACATAGGCGGTGAGAAACCTATCGCCGTACTGATCTTCTTCGACGAGAACCGCGCTCTCCCGCACATCCTCCTGCTCGGCCAGGATGGATTCTATTTCGCCGAGTTCAATGCGAAATCCTCGCACCTTCACCTGATGGTCGCAACGGCCCAGATACTCCAGGTCGCCTGCGTGATGCAGCCTGCCCAAATCTCCGGTTCGATACAAGCGTTGTCCAGGTCTGCCGAAGGGATCCGGCACAAATCTCTCCGCAGTCAATTCCGGGCGATTCAAATATCCGCGCGCCACGCCGCACCCTGCAACATACATCTCGCCGGACGCGCCTTGTGGGACGCCGTTCATGCGATCATCCAGCAGGTACACGCGCAGGTCGGGTATCGGGACACCAATCCTGCTGCTCACGCCTTGTTGGACCTCCGCTTTACACACAGGCCGATATGTGACGTGAACTGTAGTTTCGGTGATTCCATACATATTAATCAGGCACGGACGATCTTCTCCATGACGCTGCATCCACAATCGAAGGCTGGGGAACTCGAGCGCCTCGCCGCCGAAGATCACGTAACGCAGCGAGAAATCGGCACGCTGACCTCGCTTCTCTTCGGCAGAGACGAACTGGCGGAATGCAGAAGGCGTTTGGTTCAGCACGGTGACGTTCTCCCGAAGAACCAACTCCACAAAGTCCTCCGGGGAACGACTGAGCCAATACGGCACAATTACCAGCTTGCCGCCCATAAGCAAGGCTCCCCAGAGTTCCCAGACCGAGAAGTCGAACGCATAGGAATGGAACATCGTCCAAACATCATGAGCGCCGAATTGAAACCACGAGCTGGTTTCGGCGAATAACCTCAGAACATTTCCGTGAGTGACAACCACGCCCTTCGGTCTGCCGGTTGAGCCGGAAGTGTAGATTACATAAGCCGCATCGTCCGCATGCAGATTGCGAGTTTCTAGCGCGCCGCCGTCGAACGCATCGAAGTCTTCCAAATCGAGAACAGGCCCCTCATACCCCCCCAACGCTTGCCGAAAAGCCTTCTGCGCGAGCACCATATTCACCTTGCTGTCGCACAACATGAACTGCCGGCGGTCCACGGGACACACGGGATCTATGGGCACGTACGCGGCACCGGCCTTCAGAATGCCCAATATTCCTGCAACCATTTCGAGAGATCGCTCCGACAACAACCCTACGAGCGCCCCTGTGCGGGCCGACTTCATCAGCCTCGCGGCAATCGCGTTGGCTCTGCTGTCCAACTCCGCGTAGGTCCACGACACATCATTGAAGGTGATTGCGGTGGCTTCCGGAGTTTTTCTCGCCTGTTCTTGGAAAGCTTCGTGAATACTTACGTGCGGCAACTTGTCTGCTCCCGTGTGTCCTACAACCACATCGTTTCGGCCTTTCGCATTCGAGCCCTTCTCGAATGAGGCGCGCCCGGTCTACAGAAGAAACGTCTCTTGCAGATCCTCAATGCATTGTCGGTCCGCAAATCCCAGCCTTTCCTCGGGCAACAGGAGATCCAAATCCTGTATTCCAGTTTGGCTGAAGGAAAGGGCTTGTTCGACGGCTTTCTGAAAACGGCAACTGATCTCACTGGCGTTTGTGCCCTCGCAAACGCGACGGTCGAGGATGACCCGCGCGCGTAATCCACCGTCGCGCTGCTGGATCTCCAGATACCAATCGAATTTTGCGGAGTCGATGTCAACATCGATCGGTTGTGAGATGAGACCGGCGAGCCGCAGTTCTCCAGGGTCGGCGAGCATATTGAAGACAGCCTGAAAGATCGGGTTGCTCTCCAACCTTCGCTCCGGATTCAGTTGCTGCACCAAGCGTTCGAAAGGCAGCTCTTGATGCGCGTAAGCTTCGAGAGCGGCCGTCTTCACTCGGCCGGCCAGATCCAGGAACGTCGGATTGCCGCTCAGATCGATGCGAATTGGCAACATGTTCGCGAAAAATCCCATTACGCTCTGGAAGGGCTCACGGAACCGATTTGCGGAAGGGACCCCTATAACAACTTCGCGCTGGCCGCTGACTCTGGCCAGCAGCAGCGCGTAAACCGCCAGTAAAGTCATTGACACGGTGAGGCCGGTTTCGCGGCTGAAGAGCGTAAGCCGTTGTGTTACGTCTGCATTGAACTGAAAGCGTTCTGTCCGGCCCCTACCGTTCGATTTACGTGGTTGTGCCCCCCTTCGCCCGAGCGAATCCGGCGAACCCGACAGCTTCTTTGTCCAATAGCGCAGATCCTCGTCCCACTCACCGGCCGCGAGCATTTCACATTGCCAGAGAGTATAGTCGGCGTACTGCACGGGCGGCTCGACACTCGCTAAAGCTGCGCCGCTTGAATGCACTGCATATGTCCGCTCCAGCTCCCGATAAAAGATAGCGAGAGACCAGCCGTCCGCGATGATATGGTGCATCACGATCAACAACACGTGGTCCTCGGG
>CAXUCT010000029.1:10651-18420 GCA_964249415.1 uncultured Bryobacteraceae bacterium
GGTCAAAGGGCACGCGGGCCTCGCGCCGGAGGCGCTCATAGAACGCCAACTCGGATCCATCGACGACGACGACATCCTCCAGTTCGATTCCAGCTTGGATTTCAGGCTCGATGATCTGCGAAACTTCGCCGTCCACAGCCTCAAATCGTGTGCGCAAGATCCCGTGCTTGCGTACAACATCCTGCACACTCGCCTCCAGCGCTCGCAGGTCCAGGGGACCGGTCAAGCGATGCGCAACCGGCATGCTGTAGGATGATCGGTCTGCAATCACCTCGTTTAAAAACCATAATTGAGCTTGAGCAAGCGACGCCGGCGCAACGCTCCAACTTCCGCGAGTAATAGGTTTGTCTTCAAACCGTTGACCACGCATCTCACGATGTGAGAGCTGCGCAAGATTTGCAATGGTGGGCGCGAGTAATATGTCGCGCATCGGCAGTTTAACGCGAAACGCCGCATTTATCGCAGAAACCAACCGCATCAACAAGAGGGAATGTCCGCCGGCGTCGAAGAAGCTTTCGGTGATGTCTTCAACCTCGTCTTCCAGCAATCCGCTCCAGATCGAGGCGACCATTTGTTCCACTTCGTCGCCCGGAGTTGCTGGCCGGAGTTTCAGATCTTCCGTCTCAGCGCCGTCTGCATCGCGGCCGGCAGCCAAACTCGGCCCATCGGTGCTGGCATTCCCCAGCAGGTTCGGTGCGCGGCGCACCGAATCCACTGTTAGCGCGTTCAGCTCCTTAGCAGACAACAGCTGCAGCCGGTCGATCGGCATGTCTATCTCACTGTGTGCGATGTGTCTGAGGAGGTTTAGGTAGATCGCCGTCCATCGCTGCATCGTTTCTTGCCGGAACAAGTCAGAGCTATACTCCCAGACGACCGTGATGCCTTGTGTGCCCTCGTTACGCGAGCGTCCCAGCTTCTGTTCGGCTCTGGGTATCGCGATAACGTTCAGGTCCCATTTCGCGGAATGATTGCTTAGCGTCTCCGTCAACTCCACGCTCGCACCGGGCACCTCGAAGTCGGCGATCGGAGAGTCGTGAAAACTGAACATGACCTGGAATAGAGGGTTGATGCTCGCGTTCCGCCGTGGATGAAGCGCCTCCACCACTTGATCGAACGGGATGTCTTGATTTGCTGAGGCTTCGAGCACCAGTCCTCTGTTGCGCTGCAATAGCTCTCTCAGCGTTGGCGCGTCCGAGAGATTGGAGCGCAGAACGATATTGTTCACGACCATTCCGATCACCTGCTCGGTCTCTTTCCAACGGCGGTTTGCGATGCCGGAACCGATACATATGTCGTCCACACCGGACATGCGGTACAGCAGCACGAGAAACGCCGTATACATCGCAACGAACAGCGTGATCCTTTCTTCGCGGCACGCATTCCTTAGAGCGAGACACAAGTCGACCGGAACTTCTAAACGAGGGGCCTGTCCCTTGTAGGTGGGGACCAGGGGACGCGGGAAGTCCCAGGGAAGCTCGAGTAGCTTGGGACTATGTGCGAGCTTCCGTTTCCAGAAGTCTAACTGCCGTTGCGCTTCCGGGCCCCGCATCCATTCGCGCTGCCATACCGCAAAATCCGCGAACTGAATCGACAGGTCGGCCAAACGCGGCTCGACATCCATCGAGTACGCCCGGTAAAGTTCGAAGAACTCGTCGAGAAACAAGTTGAAGCTCCAGCCATCGTGAATCAAATGGTGTTCTTTGTGGAGCAGTAGAAATGCGTCCGAGCGTACCTGGAAAACAGTCCAACAGATAAGGGGCAGCCTCTCAAGATCGAAGGGCACTTGCAACTCGCATTCAATCATTCGCTGCGCCTCCGCTAACGGGTCTTCCACCGTCCGCAGATCTATGCAAGGAAGCTCTACCTTATGCGTTTCATGGATGACCTGAACAGGGCGGCCGCCGACGTTCCTGCAAGTGGTTCTAAAGATCTCGTGCCGCCGGACAATTTCTTGCAATGCGCTTTGCAGGGACGGGAGCGAAACCGTGCCTTCAAAGCGAAGGAGCGCCTGAAAATTGTAGGCTAGATTGCCGGGGTGAATTTGGTCGATAAACCAGACGCGCTCTTGAGAAAACGAAAGGGGGAGCTCCATGTCGCGTCCAACTGGCCGCGGTCCTTCGACCGGATCCGCTTCCGTAGATGTCTCCTCAATCGCGGCGCTCAGCTTCTCGACAGTAGGGTTTGCGAATAGCGATGGCACCGGGAGATCCACGCCTAAGTCGCGCCGCAGCCGCGCAAGCAGCTGAGTTGCCAAAAGTGAGTGCCCGCCCAAATCGAAGAAATTCTCGTGAAGACCGACTTCGTTTACGCGGAGAACCTCCCCCCATAGAGCTGCGACCCGTCTTTCTGTTTCCGTGCGAGGCGGCGTGTAGGGTGCGCGATGCCGAGCGGATCCTGCGGCCGGAGGCCGTAGCGCTTTGCGGTCGATTTTACCGTTGGGGCTCAGCGGCAATTTGTCCAGCAAGAGAAAGACGGAAGGCGTCATGTATTCCGGCAAGCGTTTGCCCAGATGCTCCCGCATCCACGTACCCATACTGCCTTTTGTCCAGTGACTGCAGTGCTCGCGCGGCACGATATACGCCACCAGATATTTACCGCCGCCTTCGGCCTCGTAAGCCGCCACGGCGGCGCCCGCTACGCCCTCCTGACTGAGCAAGACCGCTTCAATCTCGCCGAGTTCGATGCGAAAGCCTTTAATCTTAACCTGCGCATCCCGCCGCCCCAGATAGTCAATCGAGCCGTCCGTCAGGAACCGCCCCAAATCGCCCGTGCGGTACACGCGTCCGCCAGCTTTGGCACTAAAAGGATGCGGTACAAATCCTTCTGCGGTGAGTGCGGGGCGGCTCCAGTATCCTCGGCCAACGCCTATCCCGCCTATATAGATTTCGCCGCTTGCATCTGGACTCGCGGGACAGAGATCATCGTCCAGAATGTATATCTGCGTATCCGTTATTGGATACCCAATAGGCACCGTCGTCGCGCCGTCGTTCGCGCGGCATTGCCAAGATGTTACGTCGACGGCTGCCTCCGTCGGACCGTACAGATTGTGTAGCTCACACCCAAGCTTTTCGAAAAATGACTCTTTCAATTGGACGGACAGCGCTTCTCCACTGCATATGACCCGGCGAAGGCTTCGACAAGTGGATACCCCCGGTTCCTCAAGGAATATCTTGAGCATTGACGGCACGAAATGGACGGTCGTAATCCTTTGCTGCTTGATGATTCTTACGAGATAGCCGCTATCCTGGTGACCACCGGGCTCTGCAACCACCAAGTGTGCACCCACCGTCAATGGCCAAAAAAATTCCCACACGGACACGTCGAAACTGAAAGGTGTCTTTTGAAGAACACGATCGTCAGCAGTCAGCTGGTAAGTTTCCTGCATCCAACGAATGCGGTTGCTGATCCCAGCCTGAGTATTCATTGCGCCTTTCGGACGCCCAGTCGAGCCTGATGTGTAAATCACGTAAGCAAGATTGTCGTCCTTAGTGCCGACGGCAGGATTCTCGTCGTTTTCCGAACTAACATCCCGCATCCATTCGGAATCCAGACATAAAATCGGACACCCGGAGGTGGCGACACGCGATCGAATACGTTCCTGAGTGAGTAATGTACGGACCGCCGCGTCCTCCAACATGTAGGAGACACGCTCGGGCGGATAACTGGGATCAATCGGGACATAGGCGGCGCCGCTCTTCAGCACGCCTAACAGGCCCCACACCATTTCCAGAGATCGTTCTACCGCCACGCCAACCAGCGTTTCCGGGCTGGCGCCAAGTGATCGTAACCGCCAGGCAAGCTGATTTGCCTGTTGGTTCACTTCTCTATAGCTGAGCGATCGGTCACCAAAGCTCAGGGCTGGCGCGTCGGGCGTTCTCGCGGCCTGCTGTTCAAATAATCCGGCAATCCCGGTGCGGAAACCGGCACCGGCGGTCGCACCGGCTGGGGAAGTCGCTGTGTTCATTTATGTTGGTAAAGCTCTGTGACAGTATCTTCGTTTTGGCGGGGCCGATACGTTGCTGTTTCTGTGGATAACGCGCGAGCCCAGGTAGGGATTCCCTCTTCCCACTTATTCTCGGTAAGCCGCACCGTCAGGCCGTCGCTTAAGCGCGTTACAAACAATTCGCCGTAAGGCTGCGGCGTGGTAAACACCTGATTGATGAGCGGCTCCTCGTCGTTAATGCCGGCCCGTTCTGAAACATAGATGATCCACTTACCGTCCGGCGAATACTGAGCATGGCAATCCTGACCGGGGCTATCGGTAATCCGGCGCATTTCTCCAGTCGAGCCGTCCGGTTTAATCTTCATCGTGTAAATCTCAAACGTTGGGATTCGAGTTTGAGGATCCGGATCGCCATCTCTGTTGGAAGCGAATGCGATTTCGTCGCCTGTCGGAGAGAATGCCGGAAAACTGTCGTAGGCGGGATTGTTAGTGACGTTTCGAACGTTCAAACCGTCCGAGTTCATAAGAAACACGTCGAAGTTACCCGTCCTGCTACTCCGAAACACAATCGTATGGCCGTCGGGTGAAAAGTCCATGAATCCGTCATTACCTGGCGTGTTCGGCGTCAGGTTGACCGCCCCGCTGCCATCCGGATGGATTTTCCAGATATCCGATTCCTCTTTCAATCCTCCGAACGCAAACCCATCCATCCAGCTAATCCAGCGTCCATCTTTTGACCAGACCGGCGCATAAATGGGGCGTCCGCCCTTCGGCCTTGTATAGATGACATGCTCGTCTGTTCCATCTAAGTTCGACACTATGAGCGTGTGAGACACGCGGAAAGAGTCGGTGCGAACGATTTTCGTGCCGCTTGGATCGATATACGGTGAGAAGCTCCGCATGGCATAAAGCGCCAGTGTCCGGTCCGGCAGACTGACATACACCGGCGAGTGAGGCATGAGGAGAGGCCCGTCGCCAATCCCAGCCTCTCCTTGTGGAACGTCTTTTTGCGGCGGCCCTGGCCCGTAGACCGCCATCGCGCCCGTCCGGCAATTGACCGCCGGAACCCAGAAGTTGGTAGTGGCTGACGTGTCCGTTTCGAAGCGAAACCCGGAACCATCTGGCGCCACCGAAGCGATTCGCCATATTTGTGGCGGCTTGTTGTTTCCCGTTTCGCCGGTCGCCACCGAGAACGCGATGCGCCCATCGGCCATCAGAGCCGGAGAAAGCGCCGCCGGGCCTTTTGGCGATAATGCCCGCACGTTGGCTCCATTCTCATCCATAGCGTAAATTCGCGAGGAAGCTTCGCGTTCCGAATAGAAATAGATTGTCTTGCCATCCCGCGACCACGCGGGGGAACCGTCCCATCCGGGCGAGCGGGTCAACCGTTTTGCATTGCCGCCATCGCGGTCCATCACGTAAATCTCACCGTCGCGCGACCGTTGCGCTGGCAGGCCGGTTGCACGCGTATCCCAGTCCGTCGTAAACGCGATTTTGGCGCCGTCGGGCGAATAGGCGGGCCGGAACTCGCCGCCCGGATGATGCGTCAAATTCCTGGCGTCCGACATTCTCTGCGTAACTTCCGGTTTGAAACCGATCGTAAATATGTCCGCGGTACCGTCTTTAGCGCTGACAAAGACGAAACTCTTACCGTCCGGCGCAAACGATGCTTGGTCCTGCATGTGATCGCTGCCAATAAGCAACCTCGGCGAGCCTCCGTTTTGCAAGTCCAACGCATATAGGTGGGGAGCGCCGGTTACTTCCGACGTATAGATCAGCCATCGCCCGTCCGGCGAGAAAACCGGATCGTAGTCAAGCCCCGGATCGTCGGTCAAACGCTTGGGCGGCTCTCCGGGATGCGAAAAGTAGAAAATGTCAAGATTGCCGGGACGGAACGTACCGACCACGACGGGCTCGGCGCCGGGCCGGCGCTGCGCCGCGTTAGTATCCGTTTCGCTGATCCCGGCCTCCGGGACTTGTCCTGGGATCTGGGCGTGCAGTTGTAAGCAACAGGCGAGCGTCAATAAAAACACAGGAATTGCAGCACGTCGCTTTGCAAGCGGTGTTGTACGGGGCATACTTTGACCTCTGTGGTTCTGGTGGCTAGATAGCGGGATTTGCGGACCGGTGTGGACGATCCTTCAAAGCAGAATTGCGTTCTATCTTTGGAACGTCGTTGCGCTTACCGTTGGCGGAACAACACCACAGGCTCGACTTTAGCTGCGCGGTGTGCTGGTACGTAACTAGCAATGATCGCCAAAATGGTCAGCAGGATGCTCGCGCTCCCAAATACCGGGGCATCGACCGCGTTGATGCCGTAGAGCAAACTGGCCATAACATGGGTCGCCCCGAAGGCCACAATCAATCCGATTAGGAGACCTATGCCCGTCAACTTCAACCCTTGAGTTAACACGAGCCTTTTTATATCGTCCGGCCGCGCGCCGAGCGCCATCCGTATCCCCATCTCCTGGAAGCGCCGACTGACCGAGAAAACCATGACCCCATAGACCCCAACCATTGCAAGCACTAACGCGAGCCCAGCGAAGGACGTGAACAGGAACATATTGAAACTTCGTTGCGCCTTGGAGTTCTGAATAACTTGTTCCATGGAGGCCAGATCGTAGACCGGCTGATCAGGATCCACGGAATGTAACTGTGCGAGGATTCCCGAAGTCATGCTCAAGGGTTCCGCCTTTGTCCGGGCAATCAGAAACAGCAGATTGAACGGAATCTGGCTGTACGGCATGATCATTTCCGGCTCGGGAACTTCGCTAAGCGAAGTCTCTCGAACGCTGCCCATTACACCGATAATTTCGCGATTGGTACCCTTCGGGTCCAGGTCTTGATTCAGCAGTTGCCCGACGGGATTCTCGTTCGGCCAATAAGCTTTGGCTGCGGCCTCATTGATCACCACGACCGGGCGAGATGTGAAGGTATCTTGCTCGCTGAAGAAGTGCCCCGTAAGCAACGGGATTCGCATGACTTTCAAATAGTCAGGAGTCGCAAGCGCGATATCGGCACGCGGGCGCTCTTGCGATGCGCTAGCGGCGCGGCCAACGAGTGAAAACGGTACGCTGGTTCCCGTTCCCGTAAGCGGGAGATTCACCGCGATTGCCGCTGAATCAACGCCGGGCGCAGTTGAAACGCGCTGCAACAGTTGCCTAACGAAAGCGGTGCGCTGCTCCGGCTTGCCATACTTGTAGTCGGGTAGCGCAAAACGCATCGTAAGGACGCTGTGCGGATTGAACCCGATTTCTACTTGCTGCAGAAGCAAAAAGCTTCGGATCAAGAGTCCCGCTCCGATCAGTAGAACCAGCGTAATGCTGAACTCCGAGATGATGATTAAGTTAAGGACGTTCCGGCTTCGCGCGCTCGCCGACGAACTCCGGGATTCGTCTTTCAGAACGGTATTCGGGTCTCCGTTGCAGGCGTCGAGGGCCGGAATCAGCCCCGAAATAATCCCCGCCGTAATTGCCAGGAGAAACGCGAACGCCAGCACCCAGACGTTGATGCCGATTTCGCCTACGCGGGGGAAGTCTGGATTCAACGCTGCCAGCATCTTGATCCCCAGTTCCGCCAACCCCAACCCAAGCGCGGAACCAGCAATCCCTAGCAGAATAGACTCCGCCAGCACGTGCCAGATGATGTCAGCCCGCGAAGAGCCGAGGGCAATTCGAATTGCAATATCCTTCTGGCGAGAAGAAAGCCGTGCCAGCCAGAGACTCGCGACATTAGAGCATGCGATCAGAAGCACTAGCGCAACCGCCCCGAGCAGCACCAGAACGACCATTCTAACGCCGCCCCCCACCTGATCATGTAATTCCAT
>CAXUCT010000030.1:0-11615 GCA_964249415.1 uncultured Bryobacteraceae bacterium
ATCTCCCTCAACGCTCTCTACCAATATGCAAAGTCAGTCGACGATTCCTCCACGCTTGGCGGCGGGGTGGCGAGTGTGGCGCAAAACTGGCAGGATATCGAGGCCGAGCGAGGGCTGTCGAGCTTCGATATCCGCCATCAGCTCACCGCTAGTTTCGTATGGACGTCGCCGTTCGCCGCTCCTGGATCGCGCATTGCGTCCGATAGCAAGTTGGGACGGCTGCTGAAGGATTGGCAACTAAGCGGCGCCCTTACAGCACAAACCGGCAACCCGCTGACCGCTCGTGTTTTGGGAAACACCACGCAACTCGCCCAGACGAATGGCGCAGGTAGCGAGCGCGCGAACGCAACGGGTCAGCAGATTCTATCCAGCACGGGATTCTTCAACCTGGATGCCTTCACCGTGCCTGGGGAGGGAACCTATGGCAATGCCGGCCGCAACACCATCCCCGGGCCGGGACTGGTGAACCTCAATCTGGCCTTTGCGCGCTCGTTCAACCTTAGTGAGCGGAGGCGAATCGAATTACGTCTCGAAACGAACAATGCGTTGAACCACGTCAACTACACAAACCTGTATACGGTGGTCAATTCGGTGAACTATGGACTGCCAAGCGCGGCAGGAAGCATGCGAACGCTGAACGCAGTAGTGAGGTTCCGATTTTGAGATTCATAGCACTGGCGCTCTCCTTTCTCGTGGGGACGGAATCTTTGCTGCCGCAACAAACTCCGCGCGCGACATTTTCCACCACGACCAACGTGGTGATTGTGAACGTGACGGTTCTGGACCGCAACGGCAAGCCAATAGAAAACCTAACGAAGGACGACTTTCAAGTTTGGGAAGACGGCAAGCCGCAGAAGTTACAAGCTGTTGACCTGCAGCGGCTGAACGCAACGGTTCTGCCCGCCGTTGGCTCCGCCGGTGCAGCGCCTCCGCCTCCGCCCAAGGGATACAACCCGCAGCTCGAAAAGGCGGCGCTACAGACGAACATGACGTCAAAGTATCAGGACAGGCGGCTGATGATCCTGCTTTTCGATTTCTCCTCGATGCAGCCAGCCGAGCAGATCCGCGCCAAGCAAGCCGCCATCAATTTTCTAAGTTCGCAAATGACGTCAAGCGATACGGTTGCGATCATGACCTTCGGCACTTCGCTTCAAACCGTGCAGGACTTCACTTCTGAGCGAGACTTGCTTATCAACACCATCAACAAATTTCGAATTGGGGAGTCGAGTGAAAACGCGTCCGTAGCTGCCGAAGGCGCGGACGCGCAGGATCAGAGTGGGGCTTTCGTAGCGGATGAAACCGAGTTCAACATCTTCAACGCGGATCTGAAGCTGGCCGGGCTCGAAGATGCTGCACGGAAATTGGGCCGGTATCCGGAAAAGAAGGCACTCATTTATATCTCGAGCGGCATCCAGAAGAACGGCGTGGACAACCAATCACAACTGCGCGCCACTGTAAACACAGCGGTACGGGCAAACGTCGCATTCTATCCAATTGATGCGCGAGGGCTGCCGGCGCTGGTTCCTGGCGGCGATGCTACGCAAGCCGGCGCGGTCGGGAACAACCTATACAGCGGAGCAGGGCAGCGGTCGCTGAAAGAAAACTTCAACAATCAACAAGAGACGCTGGCGACGCTGGCACTCGACACGGGCGGGAAAGCGCTGCTTGATTCGAATGACCTAACAGAAGGGATGCGGCAGGTTCAGCAGGACTTCACAAGCTATTACGTGCTTTCGTACGTGAGTACGAACCCTGCAATTGATGGAAGGTACCGCCGCATTCAGGTGAAGTTGACCCCGCGGGATGCAGCATTGCGCGCGAAGCTCGATTACCGCCAGGGTTATTACGCCCCAACTACGTTCGCCAGGATGCGCGACGTAGATAAAGAAGCGCAGCTGTCTCAGGCTCTGTTGTCTGACAATCCAGTGACCGATCTGCCCATGGTAGTTGAGGTAGATTACTTCCGGCTCGACAAGGAGAAGTACTTCGCGCCCATCTCCGTGAAGATTCCGGGTTCGGCGCTGGCATTCCACAGTAAAGGCGCTAAGCAAGCGACGCAGTTGGACTTTATCGCAGAAGTGTTCGATGCGCGAAACCGGTCGGCGGCAACGGTGCGCGACACCATTCCCCTGAAGGTGGATAAAGGCACGGCAGGACAAGTCGCGCGCAAGAGTTTGCAATATAGCACCGGGGTGACGCTGACGCCTGGCAGCTACAAGCTGCGCTTCGTCGCCCGTGAGAACGGCGAAGGCAAAGTGGGTACGTTTGAGGCGCCCTTCACCATCCCTGATCTAGCAGCGGGAAAAGCGCTTCGCGTGAGCTCGCTTATTCTGAGCAATCAGCGTGAAGCAATGGCGCAGCAACTCGCCGGGGTGAAGAACAGTAAAAAGCTGTTGGAGAACAACCCCCTGATTGATGCCGGGCAGCAATTAGTGCCCAACGTCACCAAGGTGTTCCGGCCGGGCCAGAACCTGCTGGCGTACGTGGAAGTGTACGACCCGACAATTCCCGCTAACCTGCCCGAGAACTTCCGACGCGCCGACGTAGAAGCTACCCTGGCGCTCTATCAAAACAACAAGAAGGTTTTCGAGACCAAGCCGGTACGGGCAAACCGCTTGAGTGAGAAGCGCAGCGGCACCTTACCCGTCTGGGTGCAGCTCCCGGTGTCGCAGATGCAGCCCGGTCAGTATGAGTGCCAGCTCAACTTGATTGACGAGTTTGGCCAGAAATTCGCCTTCCCTCGATCCTCGCTAGCCGTAATCACTTCCGCTGATGGTGGTAGGTTTCCGTTGTAATCTTGCCTAGCCCTGAAAGATCTACATACCTATTGGAATTTATTCCATAAGCTGATAGGATATCTCTATGCGAATTCGTTATAGCCTTTCGGGAAAGGGCTTGCCGGTATTATCCAAGCCAATTGCAGTACTCGCTGGCCTCTCCCTGCTGACCATCTCGATGAAGCTAGAGAAAACCGCCGACGCGCAACCGCTTGCCTCGCTAACAGCACAGCGTCTAGTGAGTTCTGACCCGCGCACCGAACGCTTGCAGAAGTTTTTTTCGCGCTTGCATTGCCCAGTCTCGAATCTCTCCGAAGAGTTCATTCATGCCGCGGACGATAACCAGCTTGACTGGCGCCTGCTGCCGAGTATCTCGGTAGTGGAATCGGGCGGCGGAAAGGCTTACCGGAACAACAACATCTTCGGATGGGCTAACGGCACGCAGTTATTCCCAACGATTCGGGCGGGCATCAATGAAGTGGCCTTCCGGCTGGGCAAAAGTGCGCTGTACCGGCATCGCGACGTGCTCGGGAAGCTGAAAGTATATAACCCTGACGAGAGCTACGCAGCCTCGGTTTTAGAAGTAATGAACCGGATCAGCCCGACAGCCAATCTCACACCAGTTCGGACCGTCATCCAGCGGCAAGACGAATTTGTCTATGTCAGTGATTAGCTGTCGCTAACGACGGCAATTGCTGCATCGCCGAAATGCCGATCCGATAGCAGAAATCGCCAAACGTCTCGTCCGGTTCCCGTTTGTCTTTGTAGTACTCGATTACCGGGCGGAGGCGCGGAGCGATATCGTGACGCTTCACATTCGTAGCGAAGACGCTGCCGAGCCGGGTTCCAAGAGGCGAAGCTCCTAGATACAGCGTATACATGTCCAGGCTGGCGCCCACAATTCCAATCTCCGCGGTATAAGGACGTGAGCACCCATTGGGGCACCCGCTTGTACGAAGATGTATGACTTCATTTCCTAACCCCGCCTGGGTTAGTTCTGACTGGATCTCCGCCACTACCTCCGGCATAATGCGCTCGGATTCCGTGATCGCGAGGGCGCATGTGGGCAGAGCGGGACAGGCGATAGCATAGCGGAGCACTGGCGGCAGGCTGTCGGGCTCCGAGATAAGACCGTACTGGCGCAACATGGAACTAACTCTGAACCGGTCACTCTCTCGAATGCCGCCGAGATACAGGTTCTGCTGGCATGTGAGGCGGACATCGACGGGATATTTCCGTACAATTTCGCGGAGACCAGTCCGTAGAAGTTGCTGGTCGTTGTAATCCTTAACGCGTCCACTAATCACGCGCACTCCAACAAACCAAATAGGTTGACCTTCTGCATCCGTCCCTTGGTGATGCCAGCCTAGGTAATCGTCGGCTCTGATCCAGGTCAGTGGGTGGGGAGGTGCAAGCGGACGGCCGACCCTTTTCTCCAGTTCTTGCTTAAACTTAGCAATACCCCATTCATCCATCACATACTTTAGCCGTGCCAGCTTGCGGTTAGTACGATTTCCAAAATCCCTATGGATGGAGACAATTGCGGTGCATACTTCAAGTAAAACTTCTTGTCTAGGTTCAATAGAGCAAATGGGATCTGCTAACCGGGGATGAGAAGCTTTCACCCCTGCGCTCTGGCCCATACCGCCTCCGGCCAAGATGGTGAACGAGGCTAGCTGTCCCGCTTCGTAGTGAGGAATGATGCCGATATCGTTGGCATAAACGTCAATCGTGTTGTCCCCCGCATAGCTAAAGCCAACTTTGAACTTGCGAGGTAAATATGTTGCGCCGTAAAGAGGTTCCACCTCCGCCTCGGGAGTTTCTTCAGCGCTAACCGCCCGCTCTCCGTCCAGCCAGACCTCGTAGTAGGCCTTAGTCTTTGGCTTCAAGCCTTGCGAAATGAATTGGACGATAGGATACAGCTCTTGGCGCTGCTCATTTTGGAATGGGGCGGGGCAGGAGATGACATTTCGAACGACATCACCGCAAGCTGCTAGCGTCGAGAGATAACTGTCGTTCAGTCCGCGAATGAGCTCACGCACTTGCGATTTGGGAACGTGGTGGTACTGAATGTCCTGGCGCGTGGTGATGCGGAGCGTCCCGTCCGCCAAGTCGGCCAAGCGGTCCAGCGTCAGATATTGTTCTGCAGTGAGAACCCCTCCGGGGATGCCCACGCGCAGCATAAGTGAGAAAGTCTTCTGTCCCGCCTTGCGGAGGTCACGATCGTCTTGCTGGTAAATGCCATGAAACTTGAGGACGCCGACGGAGGGTTTTGAGAACAAGGGCTCGGCATTCTCCAGTTCTTCGGCGAGGGTGCCGCGAAGGTAATTGGCATCTAGCTTGGCCTGTTCAGCGACGGGTACAGCGTTGTCCATCCATATACTAGAGTATCTAATTAGTGCGCGGACTAACGGCCAAAACTGCTTGCTGACCGGCGACCCGGACTAGGCGGCGGCGGGAGCGGCGGCGCCTCTTCGATGACCACCTTCTTCGGGCGGGCATCAAGCCGCGCATTTATTAATTGCTGATAGACTTTGGTGTACTTGGGCGTACCTGGCTGGGCGCCTTTTTCCACGACGTCCTTTTCGGTTACCTCTTGCGCCGTGGGCAGATATTTCTGCAAGTGATTCTTGATGCGATCAATGACAAGACGTTGACCCGAACGCATTAAGAGAAATAACAAAACCTCACCTTGTACTTTAGACAAAACGCCGTAGACCGCCGAGGGACGCTTCAACGTGGCACTGGCGAGCTCTTTCGCTACCTTAGCGGCTTTGCTCTCTAGTCTGGCTGCGGAGTCCAGTTCCAGCTTTGGAAGCGGAATGGTCTTGAGTAGTTGAGAGCGTTCCTTAGGACTCAACTGCTCAAGCAGCAAGAACAGGAAGAGAGAATACGAATCGATCGTAAGGTCAAGGCCAAAGGGGAGCGACTGCCGCGCTTTTTGCAGCTTCTGAAAGCCGTGCAAGTTGAGTTTAGGGCCGCTGAGGGCAGGCGAAAAGAGATAGGAGAGTTTTTCGTCGTCAAATGCCTTGAGTATGTCGCCTGGGAGTACGTCAAGAGCGATTTGCCGGATCTCGTGCTCTAAGGCAGGCGCAGCTATCCGGGCCTCCAGTTTGACTTCGCGGACGTTTGCATACTGAGCCATGGTGCGTTCATTGACCGTGAAGCCAAAGCGCGTGCGCAGTCGGATTAGCCGAAGAATACGAACCGGATCGTCGTAGAGGGCGTAATTGGATGTGGTGCTAAGTTCTTTGCGGCTGAGATCGCCCAGGCCGTTTGTCGGGTCAAGAAGCAGCCCTCGGGAAGCTTTGCCCAAAGAGAGCGCAATGGCGTTGATGGTGAAGTCACGGCCGCGCAGGTCCTCATGAATCGTGGCGGGCTGGATCTGGGGCTTGCCGCCGGGCTTGGCATACTTTTCCTGGCGCGCCATGGCAATGCTGCCCGTGACGTTGCCGGCAAAGAGCAGTTCGACGCTTTTGCGAGTTTCGTCGACGGCCAAGATTTCGGCTGCCGCCTTTTGAGCCAGCGCTTTGGCGAATTTGATAGCCGGACCTTCGAGGGTGAAATCGAGATCGCGAATGGGGTAACCGCCCATCATGTCGCGCATGGCGCCTCCGGTTAGGAAGAGGTTGAGGTTCTCGATTCCGGCAGCCTCACGAACCGCGGCTACCACCTTGCTTTGCTCACCTGTCAGATGGCTGTCGAGCATGAACATGTAGTCGCTCATGATTTGGCTCCTGGTTGGGGCGTCACCCGAGGTTGGCCGGCCCGCTTCGGCGCCATAGCCGCTGGTTTGCGTGAGGCTCTGGGGTGGTGCTGTTCGACGGTCTGCTGCAAGCGGGACCGCATGACATGTGTATAGATTTGCGTGGTGCCGATATCGGCATGGCCGAGCATGGTCTGAACGCTGCGAAGATCTGCTCCACCTTCGAGTAAATGGGTTGCGAAAGTATGCCGGAGGACGTGGGGGCTCAATTTTCGAAAGAGACCGGCAGAGCGGCCGTGGAGCTTGAGGAGCTTCCAGAAGCCCTGGCGGGTCATCTTGGTGCCACGGGCAGTGATAAAAAGGTAGGGGCTGACCCGGCCTTTTAACAGGCGCGGCCGCACTTCCAAACGGTATCGCTCAACCGAACGGAGAGCCTCGGCTCCGACCGGTACTATACGCTGCTTGTTTCCTTTTCCAATGACGCGGATGGTGCCCTCAGCATCCTCGAGATCGGAGAGGCGAAGGCCAGTCAACTCAGTGACGCGTAAGCCGGTAGCGTAGAGCAGATCGAGCATGGCGCAATCCCGGAGACCTTTTGCGGAAGCTTCCCCGGGCGCATGGAGGAGCTGATCGACGCTCGTGGGGTCGAGGTACTTGGGCAACGAAGAGCCCGCCTTGGGAGCGAGAAGCAGCTCGGCAGGATTGCCTGGTAAATCGCCCTCATCCACGCAAAAAGCGAAGAAACCGCGCAAAGTAGTCACATGCCTGGCCACAGAACGATTCGACAGGCGGCCGACGCGAAGATGGTCCAAGTAAGAACGCAAGGTTTCCAACGTAACGGCGCTTACAGGTAAAGATTTCAGAAATCGTCCAAGCTGGGCCAGGTCCCGCCCATAGGCTTGTAAGCTGTTCTCAGCTAAACCCTTTTCGGTGCGGCAGAAGTGCAGGTAAGACCGCACTCTACGCTCGAATGGAGACGTCCCGGACATTCTGCTAATGATACAATATCCGCGAAAATGTTTAAAGCCAGCGACGTTTCCGGCCCACCGTGCCATCCAGTACTTCCAAGCGCGTAATCCTGTACCGATTTGACCGCCAGCCCGTCGAGGGGATTATTAATCCCGGGGCCTATCTTCTTCGCGAGAGTGTGGAACTGATTACGGTCTCTGGGATGCTACAGAATACGCTTTATACCGAGGTGAAGGCCCTGTGTTTTGTTTCCGAGAGCGCGGGCCACGATCTCTTCAAGGAACACAAGGTATTCGAACGCCGGCCGAAGATAGCCGGCTTATGGACGAGGTTTACGTTTCGAGACGGTGACCGGCTGGACGGCATCTTGTCGCATAACCTGCTGGACTGGCCGGAGACGGGTTACTTTGTCACCCCGCCACGGGCCGGAACGACCCGGCAACGGGTGTTTATCCCGCGGGTGGCGCTGATTGGGACAGAACTCCGCGGAGTAGTGGGACGGTCGGCGCTTGCCAGCAAGCAGCGCGACCTGGAAACGACTGATGGACAGGATCAGCTCAGAATGTTTGACTCGTAGTCCGCGGCTCTAAGGCTTAATAGGTCTCTACGCTGCTGTACAAAATGGGTTGGGAGATTGATGGCAAACATCAAGCAGGAAGAGATTGTAAGACCAGCGGCTGCGATCCCCGCTCTGGCGATCGGCGCATTCGCGGTCGGCGCTGTGGCATTCGGCGCGCTCACCGTCCCGGTGGGTTTGGGCAGCCATGGGACTGCCGGGGTCAGCCCGAAGACCATAAGAGGAATTAGAACTGCCAAGGCTACTTCCTTGTCTTATGGGCGCTACCGCGGTTGCCGATAGGCGGAACACTACTTTCACTTGGGACTTTGATTCAGCTGCTTCACTATGCCTGCTGAAATCCGAAGAACCAGGTTTCTGGGCATAAACCGTACGCCAAAGGCGCCTAGACGAAGCATGATCTTGCCCGGAACTACGACCTTCTTGCGCTTAGCGAAGGCACGTAGTATTTCGCTCACAATCGCTCCCGGCTGATCCATCTGCTTCGGCTGCAATTTGGGATTCTTATCCGCAAAGAAGGCCGTCGCGACCGGTCCAGGGCATGCCACCGTAACCCGGACGTTACTCTTCTCCAGTTCATAAGCGAGGCTCTGGCTGAACAACAGAACAAACGCCTTAGAAGCCGCATACACATCGGCGCCGGGAAGAGGTTGGAAGGCCGCGTTCGAGGCCAGATTGATAACCCCACCACGACGGGTCGCGACCATGGCAGGCGTGAAGGCATGCGTAAGCGCCACAACGGAGCTTACGTTAACATCGATCTGTTCCAATTGCCGCTCCACTGGGCTGTCAAGGAAATTCTCAAAATGCCCCAGGCCGGCATTGTTCACCAGACAATCGACGTTGATGCCGCGGCTCTTCACGTCGGCGATGAGGCGCTGGACTGCGCCGGCTGAAGAAAGATCGGCTGCAATTACCGTAACCTGTACCTCGTGCCGTTGTCGCAAGCTCTCCGCGAGCCTGTTCATTTTGTCTTCCGAGCGAGCTACAAGAATTAGATTGCAGCCCTGCCCAGCCAACTGCTTGGCAACCTCCTCGCCCAAACCTGATGACGCGCCCGTCACGAGTGCGTTCATACCGTGGTAATTCATTAAGTCCTCCTTAGTCCAGCCCTTCGCGCGCGATCACTGCCGTTAAACGAAGCCGCTTTATGTAAACAGTATTTACATTGTACTGGATGCGACCATTATTCCAGGAGATTCGAGAAATATTGGAGAGCCTATGACTCGTCGCAAGCCCATCCGGTCCTACCACCATGGAGATTTGAAAGCCGCTCTAAAGAAAGCAGCACTCAAGCTTGTTCGAGAAAAAGGCCCAAGGGGATTTTCGTTAAATGAGGCGTCGCGCCTGGCCGGGGTCACGGTCGCAGCGCCTTACCGGCATTTCGCGGACAAGGACGCACTCCTGGCCGAGATCACGTGCGACGGGAACGCGATTCTGCAAAAGGAGCTAGGTGAGGCGGTGAGTCTCGCGACAGGAATCAAGGAGCAGATGCTCGAGGCGGGAATGGCCTATCTGCGCTTCTGTTCAACCCACTCCGACTACTTCTCCGTAATCTTTAACTCAGGAATCGACAAATCGAAATACCCAGACGTGCAGCGCTCCGCAATGAATGCCTTTGGCATTATTTTGAGCCTAGCCCGGCAGTCCGAGCCGACTCCGGAATTGGCCCAGCAACGGGCCGTCTCAGCTTGGGCGCTGGTCCACGGTCTAGCGACCCTCAGTGCCGATGGGGCTCTCTCCGCGGCTGCGGAGCAGAAGCAGGATCTGGAACATCTTCAGCCCATCCTCCGGCGATTCCTTTCTCAGCCCGACGGGTGACAAGTTTCAAGCGCTGCAAAAAATCAGCGGTTATCTTCCTGCATTTATGTAAATCGTTCGACCCTCCGTCGACATCGGAACGCGCGGCCGTGGTTATCTGGTCGCTGCCAGTCTGGGTCATCTCAGTGAGAACGATGGAGAGCTATGCTATCCCGCTGATGGATAATGCATCGCTGGCGCTGTTGACCGTTTCGCGGGTCTTCAGGCTGTGCAACCAGAGGCGCTGCCAATTGCGGGGCGGCGCCTGTGGGCTGAGCCATAGGCAGGCAATCTCATCGAGGAGAAATGTGCGGTTGACGAGAGCTGAATCCCAAGCAGCTTTAACCGACTTCCGAAGCGGTTCAACGTCGCTCGGCGAGGATGCACAACCCAGGGTGAGATGAGGACGAAATTCGAACTCTTCATGGTGGGCCAGATCTCCCATACTCAGCGCGTCATGCAAGGCATGAAGACGGGCGCTCCCCTCACCGACATCAAGATATAGGACATTAGTGTGCCGGAAACGCCGGACAGCAGATAATTCGACGGGAAACGCGCGAAATCCAGATAAGAGCTTGCATACTTGCTCAGAGGCGAGTTCTACCGGTAGCTGTAACGGACGGGGAGGCAAGATGGTGATGTGAGCTTGCGGAATGTCTTCCCCGGGAAGAGATTGACGAAGACGGTCGAGAAAGGCCCCAAGCGGATCGGGGATATAGCTCACCAACGCCAAAGACCCCCACTGAGGTGTTTGCGATACGTGGTTCATCGTTGAGTGGTTAGCGCGAACACCGAGAAGAATTTAACCTCAGCGCTCAGCGGGCTTAGATGAGGCAGCCGATGAAAGCATACCTGTCTCCATCTCTGTCCTGACTTCGGCGACGTACCATTCCGCGGGTTCGAAGCCGATATATTTCGCAATTCTAAGCTCGCCTTTGGTATCCACGCTGGCGGGAATGGTTTCGAGAAGATCACCCGGCCGAAGCGCATTCGATGGCGACGCGAGCGCCTTCCATGCTGCATAGGGAGTGGAGGCCTCAATTTCTTCGCCGGTGCCATAGTCTTTCAGCTTTACGATTGCAGTACCGCCCGTGTGAGCCGCCCAGCGGAAGTTTTCGCGTGGTCCGTCTTTTATGCGGTGAATGCGATAGGTCGGCACAAGGATACAGTCTAACCTAGAAATCCAACGAAGGCGAGATGGCAACAGTTTGGCGAAGGTTTGTGAAAATGTAACGGGAGTCCTAAGAATAGCCAGGTCAGGGACGCAGGGTGTAGGGGCGGGTTTTCGCCCGGGGAGATTGCACCTGTTGTGGCCCCTAACTGAGCGCGTTGCGACATGCGTAGGTATTGGTGGGTCTTATTATTACCGGCGATGCTCATATTGTGGTGGGGATTGGCCCGTCGCGATACGGTACCGGAGGTGCATTTCGCCACGGTAGCTCGTTCACGAATTGAGAGCTCGGTTTCGACCAACGGGAAAGTAGAGCCATCGGAATGGGCGGCGGCGCGGGCGGAGACGGCGGGCGTGGTGCGAGCGGTTTCGGTTCAGCGTGGGCAGTCCGTCCAAGCGGGCCAGACGTTGATTCGTCTGGATGTGACCGCAGCGCAATCGGACTTAGCCGCCGCTGAAGCACGGGAACAGGAAGCGCGGGCCGAGACAACAACGGTAGGGCAGGGCGGGAAGGCATCGCAGTTGGCGACCCTACAAGCTTCGATTCACACCTCCGAGGCTGCCGTGGACGTTGCCCAACGTAATTACGAATCGATGCAGAGATTGGTGACCCGG
>CAXUCT010000030.1:11625-16054 GCA_964249415.1 uncultured Bryobacteraceae bacterium
CGCCAAAGACGCCCTTGACAGAGCAAAACTGAACCTGTCTTCCTTCCAGGATCAGCGCAGGACATTGGTGACGGCGAGCGATAAAACAGTGGCCCAAGCGCGGCTGCATGATGCCCAGGCAGCGGTGGGGCTAGCCGAGCACAAAGTATCACTCGGCGAGGTTAGGGCGCCGATTGCCGGAACGGTCTATCAATTCGATTTGAAGGTAGGCGCCTACATGCAGCCTGGCGACCTGGTGGCACTTATCGGGAATTTAGATCAGATGAAGGTGACGGTTTACGTGGACGAGCCGGATTTGGGAAGAGTATCAGCCAATCTGCCGGTCACAATCACCTGGGATGCGCGGCCGGGACAGAAGTGGTCAGGCAGAGTGGAAAAGCTGCCGACGGAAGTAATCGCACTGGGAACCAGGACGGTGGGCGAAGTGACCACCATCGTAGATAACCCGGACCGCGACCTGCTGCCGGGTGTGACCGTGAATGCAACGATCGTTTCCAAGCTGGTGAGTGACGCGGTGAGCATTCCCAAGGCGGCCTTACGAACACTACGCGGCATCAATGGCGTATATCGGTTGGCCGGCAATAGGCTGGTTTGGACTCCCGTTAAGGCCGGGGTGAGCGATGTAAATACCGTGCAGATCCTCTCGGGTCTTCAGCCGGGTGACCGTGTGGCGGACCGCGTAGTGGAACCGAGCGATGCGGAGATCCAGGACGGAATGCAGGTGAGAGCGGCGCGGGAGTGAGTTGGGCAGGGAGTTTGGAGATTCGCGTTTCACTTGTAAGAGCTCTGTCTCATTTCCGTGAGGCGAGCAGACCAGTCTGCTGCCCAATAAGTCGATCGAGAAGCCGTTTGGGGAGGAGCATGGGGACGGTCCAGTTTTTGAATCGCTGCGGGACGACGGCATAACGAACTTTAGGTCTGCGGGCAGTCAGTGCTTTATAAACTGCCTGGCCTATTCTCTGAGCTGGAAGACCCTTCCGCCCTTCTGAGATGAAGAACTTGGTCAGGCGATCAATGACATCAGCATAATCGGAGTGACGGTACATTTCCACGTCCTGCATCTCTGCTTTGTCCCACATGGGGGTGACCACCGAGCCCGGACCTATCAGAATGACGTCAATCCCGTAGAGCATGAGTTCGCGCCGGAGGGATTCTGACATGCTTCCAGACCGTGCTTGGAGGCTGCGTAGGCGCCAATAATAGGAGCGCCTATTTTGCCGACGACGGAGCTGATGTTGACAATGCGCCCCGGCCGCCCCTCCCGCGTACGGTCGGTCCCTAAAAGATCGGCGAAAGCTTGAGTGACCAGCAACGGAGCGATGAGGTTTACCTCCAGCTGCTGGCGAAATGCTGTTAGCGGCAAATGGAGAAGCGGACCACCAACTGCGATACCCGCATTGTTGACCAGCCCTGCAAGGTTTGCGCGTCCCAGATATACGCGCACCTGCTGCGCGGCTCGCGCCACTGCCGGCTGGTCCGTGACGTCCATGAGAAGCGGCGTGAACGCCGCGCCCAATTCGGCCTGTAAGCGGTCCGCATCGGACTGTTTGCGGAGCGTGCCAAACACCTTGAACCCCTTCTTGACGAGCACATCTGCAATTCCACGTCCTATACCCGTGGATGCTCCTGTGACTACAACGGACCTAACCGTCACGCGTTTCCTCGCTTTCGCCTAAGATAGACGGAGTACACCTTTAATATGTACAGCGTACAGCTTACGTAAGCGATTGTCAAGATGTACAGCCATCCTACCGCCCAACACTCCAGTGGTGTATTTGACAAGCTCGGGTAAGAGCGCCAGGCGCCTGCCCCGTCATTGTAATTTCCTTCATGGCGAAGAAGACTTTCAGAGCCTCACTTCAATTAATGTCTGGTGAGGCTGCTTTGATCCACATCCGCAATCCGAATTCAAAGCTGCTGACCGGCTTTCGTTCTCCGAATACCCGTGCCGCTTCCAGCACCGTGATGCCGTGCAGAAACGCCCATAACGCAACTGCCGCCTCAGGGGCTTTTTCCTCACCGTAGAGACGAGCAACGTGTCCTAGTACAAAGCGCCATGACCGTTCATGCGCCGCATCGCCCTCCGTTTCGGTAGTGGAGGGCATCAGCGTGAGGGAGAATACCTGAGGTTGTTCTCGCGCAAATCGCACATAAGCTTGCGCAATGCTTCGAATAGCCTGTTCGGGAGGCCTCTTTCCTGCCGCTTTCTGGAGTACCTCCAGCAGACCGCGGCGACTCTCTTCGGCGAGAGCGCCTTGAAGGGCGGCTAAGTTGGAGAAGTACCGGTACAACGCATTGGGAGCTAGGCCTAGGGCCGCAGCCACGCTCCGTATCGCAAGCTTGTTGATCCCGTCTCGCGCAACCTGCTCCATGGCAGTCGCAAGAATTGTCTGTCGATCTGTTTTCGATGGATAGGGCATGAAGAACACTGTACATCTTGACAGGCCTTTTCATAGATGTGTGATCTTCAGAAAAAAAGACGGCTTTCTTCGGCGCTATCTGACGTTCGCGTAGGCGCGGCGTCGCCCCCGCAAGCGGTCCTTTACGCAACGGCTAGTAGGGCAACGAGGATGGCACTATTTTGCGGATGCCTACGGCGTTTTGCAGGAGTCATCCGCACCTCGTGCCGATGAACACGCAATCTGGGATACTTTGCGATCCCGCGAGCCTGAGTCTCTACGGGGCGATGCCAAGCCAGTTCGAGACCGCATGCGCGATCTGGAAAGAGTGACCGCGGCGAACCTTGAGCAAACCGTTTTCTCCATTCGAATCCGGACTTGCGTATAATCCACACATGCAAGGAATACCTTGGAGCACAGTCGCGCTCGGCTCGCTGTTGCTCATCTCGGCCTGCTTAAAAGGAGGACAGGAAGTGCAATCTCCGCAACCTGAAGAGTCGAAGCCGCCCGTCAAAATGGAGCAGCGCGGGCGCATTGTTGGAATCGGCGGTGTCTTCTTCAAATCCGCTAATCGTGATCAGATGCGCGAATGGTATTCGAAGCATCTTGGACTCGCTGACAAAGGCCACGGCGTGATGCTTCCGTGGCGCGAACACGACGACCCGCAAAAGGAACACGTTACAGTTTGGACTGTTTTTCCCAACTCCACTGACTATATTCCAGCCACGCAACTGTTCATGGTCAACTACATCGTGGACGATCTGGATGCTTTGCTCGACCGCTTAAAACAGGAGGGAGTAAAGATTGACGCCAAACGAATGAATGAATCCTACGGTCGCTTTGCCTGGATCTATGACCAGGATGGGAATAAGATTGAGCTCTGGCAGCCGGCGTCCGCAAAGCCCTAAGGGCCTTTTGCACCTGCGCAATCGGTTTTCTGGAGCTACGGTCCCGTAGTCGTAGAATGGCCGGAATTGCTTTGCGCCTAGTCACCTCAGACCACTCGGCCGGCCGCTTGCCGTGCAATAAACATCTCGATCACTGAAAGCCGCCACCAGCTCCTGCCAATTGCTCCCCACCCATCCTCAATCGCAACTGTGCGAATGCTCAATTTAGAACCGGAATTCGCTTTGCGGCGGGGTACGGTCGTAGTCGCTATAGCGGAGCCATTTGGGACGGATGACGAAGTACGCGATTCCGGGCCAGCTTTGCCGCGACGGACCGTCGGGCCATATCTTGAAATAGATCTCCTGGTAGCGCGCCAGTTCGGTTCCTGCGAGTTGTTCAGCAGTGCCTTCGTATTGAACCGTCTGCTCGCCTGTCCAGCCAATCACCAGCGAACAGGCCGGATTCGCAATCAGATTCGGATATTTTCGGGAATGCTTCACGGTGTCGAACACGATCTCGAGGCTGGACGTGACTGCAATGCCGATTAAGGCGGATTGAGGCGAGTGAGACGAACTAAGCGTAGACAGCACGGCAAGCTTGCTTCGCGAGAGGAACGCATAAAGCTCTTCGTGCCTCATCGGGAGTAGGCGTTGGTGGACATCGGCGCGGGGCGCGGTTGAAGGGCCACCATGACGGGTCGGTCGGGCATCAACGTGACACGCGGGTTTATCCCCACCGTTTCTCCCGCGACAGGAGCGAGTTCGAAACGACGGAAGATAGCGGCGAGAATCGAGATGCCTTCGGCTCGGGCTAGCGGCTCGCCGATGCACATTTTTGCACCTCCACCAAAAGGGAACCAAGCAAACTTAGGAACTGTCTCTGTTCTCCCACGTTCAGGAATGAATGAATCGGGCTCTTGAAAGTAGCGTGCATTTCGTTGCGTGATGTAAGGACTGAGGAGAACCGTAGCGCCTATCGGCAGTTGATATCCGCCGAGCGTTGCCGGTTGCATCACTTGTCTCCCGAAAAGAGGAACGGGCGGGTATAGCCGGAGTGTTTCGTTGAACACGCTTGAGGTGTACGTGAGGCGGGGCAAATCCTGCGCCGTCGGTTCACTATCCGGCAGCACGGAATGCGCTTCA
>CAXUCT010000030.1:16064-18020 GCA_964249415.1 uncultured Bryobacteraceae bacterium
CAGCGGCCAACTCTGCCTGGACACCTGGGTTATTCGCCAGCAGATGGCACGCCCAGGTCAAAGCGGTCGCTGTGGTCTCGTGGCCTGCAAGCACGAAGGTAACGATTTCGTTGCGAATGTCTTCATCCGTCAAAGAGCCACTCGCCTCATCGTATTGATTCAGTAATAAAGACAGAACGTCCCGAGCATTTGATTTTCGTCTTCTTGCGATCAGCGGCTGGAGTATTTCATCGAGCTGTTTGCGTTCCGATGGGAAGAACAGGCTGCGACCGTAGGGGAACACACGACGATAGTGGCGGGTCAGCGGTTTAAGCGGCGTGACGAGCGGTGCAATGCGGGCAGCACGCTTCATGACGCGTCCGAGCACCGCAGAGACGGAGCGCGCGGATTCACGAAACTCGGACCCAAAGAGCGAGCCTCCAATTATAGATAGCGTGAGTTGCCGCATCTCGTCGCCCATATCGACCGAGCGGCGCTCGCCCCAACTGTCTAATGTACGTGAGCACTCGCCGGAGATGATGCCGAGGTAAGAAGCGACCTGCTCTCGATGGAACGCCGGCTGCAGAATGCGACGGCGCTCGCGATGGAGAGGCTCTTCGCGGGTAATTAGCCCATCTCCGACCAGCTCTCTCAAGATCGCCGCGCCGGCGCTGCGGCCGAAACAGTGTTGCTGGACCACGAGCACTTCTTTGATTAGATCCGCGTCATCGAGCAGATAGATCTGCTGACCCAGAAGTCGAAAATACGAGAGCGGTCCATAGCGCCGAGCGGTCTGTTCCAAGAAGCCCAGCGTACGTGACGGTGATTTGAAACCAAAGAAGCCGAGAACTTCACGGCCGCGCGGTCCTGGTGGTGTTTGCATGGAGTCTGTTCAGCAAACAGTCTTCTCCCATTAAACATCGAAACCGCTTGCTGTTACCACGACCGTGAGGGAGCGCCCCCTGGGTTTTTCAGCATCCCGCTAAGGCGCGAAGTAGCTGGAGATGTCGAGGATCAGTTGCGTACCGGCGTAAGAGTAAGCGTTGATGATGCCATTCGAACTCGGAACGACCGCTAAATTGGAAGTGATTGAACCATCCACGGCATTCAAAGTCGATCCAATTGGCCGTGATTGCCCATTGGGCCAAAGTGCCAAATAAGGAAGGGAAGCGGGAGGAACGACGGTCGCATTCAGCACATACGCCTGCGCAGCTGGATTCACGCCGCAGCTACTGGCGGATACATTGACGGGCAACGTTCCGCTGAACTGGCCACTGGTGTTTCTGGTGTCCAGCACGCGGCAGGGTATCACGGGATACAGCGAGAGTCCTCCTGAGGCGGGTGGGGCGTAGTAACCATTGATGTCAGCGAGCAGGTCTGAATCCTCGGTGACATAAACCGAGATACTACCATTGATTCCCGCAGGTACAATAGCCGCATTTGCCGTGTAAGTGCCAGTAGGTGAGTTCAAGGTAGAAACCTGTGGCTGGGCCTGACCGGTGGGCCAAGTAGTTAGGTGACCGAGCCTCTGATGAGGTAAGGCCGTCATGTTCAGCGAGTAAGCTTGGGCATTGCTCGGTGCTCCGCAACTGCTGGTACCCACTGGGATTACGCGGGTACTGCCGCCCGTCAGATACGGACCTGCCAACGCGCCAATGGGGTTTCGCGTATCGATAACTCGGCAGGGTGTCAATGGATAGAACGCGAGTGCTGCACTGGAGCTGCCTGCCGGTACGAAGTACCCATTGATGTCCAGAATTAAGTGGGTGGCGTCGGTTGCGTAAATGCTGACGGCGCCATTAGTTCCGGCGGGAACGATCGCAGCATTGGCCTTAATACGCCCGTCAGAGTTGAGGGTGGAGACATGCGGTTGAGACTGTCCGGCGGGCCATACCGTGAGATAGCCGAGCGAAGCATTTGGGACGACGGTCACGTTTAACGAGTAAGCCGCCGCAGTCGCTGGAACACCGCAAGGAC
>CAXUCT010000030.1:18030-18360 GCA_964249415.1 uncultured Bryobacteraceae bacterium
GTTCGGGATAGCAAAATTGCGCGCGCTGCCTGCGCTCAACTCGGGACCGCCGAAGTCACCGGTCCCGTTACGAGTATCTGCAATGCGGCAAGGCGTGACAGGGATGAACTGCAAACCACTGCTACCGGCAGCAGCTATGACGGTGAAGCTGAGCGAGTTAGAGGGCTCAACATTACCCGCTAGATCGACACTGTGATAGAGCAAAGTATGTGAACCAACTGCCGTAACTATAAATGGCGTAGAGTAAGTGACAGTCGCGCCGCCGTCTAATTGGTAGTAAGTGGTTGAGACCCCGCTGCCGCCGTCAACGGCATTCAACGTCACCTTGGC
>CAXUCT010000031.1:0-10368 GCA_964249415.1 uncultured Bryobacteraceae bacterium
CAGAGACTTAATGCAAACGTGTTTTTCATGCGGGGTTTCACTGTTTGACAGATGCCGATTCAAAAGGTGTCGGCTGGCTCGTCAGTATCGTGCCTGGTCAGTAACACGTCTGGATAAGACGTGTTACTATCGCGAGTGATATCCCTATGCCCGAGTTAACTCGCACCGGCATCGCAATCGACTCAGACCTGCTTGCCCGTTTCGATCAGTTCATTTCCAAGCAGGGTTATATTAACCGTTCTGAAGCGTTCCGCGATTTGATACGAGACCGGTTGGTGGGCGCAGCGGTCGAATCGCCCGATGCTCTGGTAATCGGGACCGTCACACTCGTTTACGATCACCATTCCCGTCTACTGCCGAATAAGCTGATGGACCTACAACATGACCATCACGATTTAATTATCGCTACCACGCATGCTCATCTAGACCACCATGCCTGTTTGGAAGTTCTGGTGGTGAAAGGTCAGTCTAAGCGGGTACGGAAGTTAGCAGACTTATTGATCGGAACCAAAGGCGTGCAGCATGGACAACTTGTCATGAGCTCTGCGGCCGTCTGTCTTTCCAAAACAGCGTAGGATTCGTCGACCTTAAATAACCTTCTGCTACACATGCCACCCAGCTAGAGCAGCGCGCCCGCTCGGGGGCTTAAATGTCCGTTTAGGGATATGCATAGTAGTAATGTCACGGGCGCTAAAACAGTTGCACGATTATTGTATGTTTATGCCGAGCGTGTTACTATCCTGGCATCCGTATGCAGAACCCCTGCCTGGTAGCGCGCTTTTACATCGTATTTCTTTTCTCGTTTTGCGCATATGCCAGCGCTGTTACGGTTACTGGCCATCTGAGTGACCCGCAGGGCAAACCCGTTCCGAACGCCGTGATTAGCCTGGTGAACCCGCAAGGGATTTCAGTGATGGAGAGTACGACCAGCGGAGATGGAGCGTTTCGGTTCTCAGTTGACACACCTGGTTCCTATCTCGTTCGCGCCAAGGCCACCGGCTTTGACGACCTGAGCCAACCGTTATTGATTTCACGCCAGGGGGTGTCGGACGTTGCGCTCACCTTCACCACGGTGGCTTTGCAAAAGACCGCGCTTACGGTCACCGCAGATATAACGAATTTGGATATCGAATACCCGGATCCGGCCACAAAGGTCTACGTGCGCGAACAAATTCTTGATGCGAATCCCGGCCGCCCGGGCGCCCCCATTTCCATCCCGGGTTATCCCATAGAGACTGCCTCCAGCGGCATCAAGGCACCGCAATACTTCGCTCCCGGCGTTGCGGGGGATCACGGTGAACCCATCGCTACCTTCTTCCAGGTGGGAAGTTACCTGGTTCCGAACAACCTATCGTCTAACGCGCATGGCAACGGATATTCCGATCCGAACGCGATGATTCCCCAAATTATAGAGAGCGTCCAAGTTGACGGTGGGGCGTTCAACGTCCGCGAAGGCAATCATTCCGTGAACCTCGCGGAGATCTACGGTTTCCACCAACGCCTCGAACCCTACGTGACGCTTACGGGTGACTATCGCGATGTTGATCTTACGGCCGGATGGAGTCCGGAGGGCCCGGACGTAAAAGAATTCTTCGCCATCCAAGCCTCTTACGGGAACGGCTTTCTTGACCGGCTGGAACATCGCCAGCAATTTAAGTTCAATGGCTTTCGCCAATTTAATATCGGCAGCCATCAGTTGAGCCT
The DNA here is from genome assembly GCA_964249415.1 of uncultured Bryobacteraceae bacterium. Classification (GTDB taxonomy): domain Bacteria; phylum Acidobacteriota; class Terriglobia; order Bryobacterales; family Bryobacteraceae; genus Bog-105. Next base: position 1,705 of record CAXUCT010000031.1, read on the forward strand.
GCTCGCGTTTGGCTACTACGGCTTCTCCTACGTTCCGGGCCTCGTGCCAACGGAAATCCTGAACCTTCAGGACACGATCGATAAACGCCAAAAGGACCAGACACATACCGCAGAGCTGGCAGTCAACGACATCTGGAAGCTAACTTCATCCGGCGAGTTGCAGTCTTCAGCATTTTTCCGCTCTTATAACCTTTCGCTTGACTCAAACTTCGGCGACGGCCTTATTCGCCAAAGTGAGTTCCGAACAGTGACAGGCGGGAACGAGACGTATGTAAAAAAGTTTGGCGAAGGACTTTCGCTATTGGCTGGCGTGGATTATCTGCGCGATGCTCCCCGGCGGCTTGACCTTGATCACTATGACAACCTAACGGACACGAGTTACTACGGACCGTTTGAAAAAGTCACCGCGAATAACGTGACGCTGAACTTCATCACGCCTTACTTGGCGCTTAATGGGCATCCGTTGCCTTGGCTGCGTTACTATCTTGGCTGGCGCAGAGACCAGCTCAATATCGACAACCAGGACATTCTCCAGCCCCTGAACTCTTCCCAGCGCTGGATAGGTATCAACTCGCCTAAGGCAACGGTGAGCTTGCTCGCTCCACAAAAATCGTTCCTTCCCTCGGCGTCATTCAGTTTCGGACAAACGTTCTTTTCGAACGACCCGCGAATCGGCACGGGAGCGACCGAAGGAACCAGCGTCAGCCGCGCCCATTCCTACCAGTTTGTGGTATTTAAAAACATCGCGGGAACGGATTTCCGTGTCACGTTAGGTCGAATTACACAGGAGCAGTCACTCGCCAAGATAGATCCCGACACGGGCCTCCAGTTCAACGAAGGGCCAGCGCGCAACTACTTCGTCACGTTTGCGGCAAGGCATTACTTCGGATGGGGATCGCTTCAGGGCTCGTTTTCGAAGGCTGATGCGCGCGATCTTTCAGACGGAACGCCTGTCCCGGAAGCGCCGCGGTTAATTTTGGATTTCCTGGGCACGGCGGACCGCCTTCCATTTCATCTGCACGCACGTGCGGAATTTGAAGAGGTAGGCGCTAAACCGCTGGGAGATGGCTTTGTGAGTGTTCCAGTAAGAGAGTTCCGCGGGGCGTTGGTCCGTCCCTTTCTCGACGGCCGCGTTGACGCGGGCATCAACTTCCTGATTGCGAGCGGCTACACGGGTCAGACGACGGAAGTGCTCGCGCTGCAGGGGGAGGCGGCGCCGTTCGAGCGCGTCGTCGGCGTGTATCTGCCTTCGTATGTCAGCGCGTCCGTCACCTACCGCTTTCGTCCACGCATGCCGTAAGAGCCGCCGCTGAGTTTCGAGCCAGCTGTTACTCTTCGTTCGATGACACATACCGGTTTCGATCTGGCAGCTAGCGCTCACGACGAAATGCTCCACGAGGGCTTTGCACCAGATTTCTCCCCGCAAGTCGCGGCAGAGCTCTCGGCTCTGAGGAGCCGCATTCCTCCACCTCCGTCAGGCATCATTCGCGACCTGCGCGACAGGCTCTGGTCTTCCATCGATAACGACACGTCTCGCGACCTTGATCAGATTGAGATTGCCGAGCGGACGCCCGAAGGCGTTCGTGTCCTGATTGCGATCGCCGACGTCGATTCAGATGTGGCGATTGGGTCGGCTATTGATGGGCACGCCGCATCCCAAACCACCAGCGTCTATACAGCGGTGACCGTATTCCCGATGTTGCCGGTAGAGCTATCAACAGACTTGACCTCGTTGGGCCCGGACGTCGATCGTCTCGCGATTGTGATTGAGATGCTGGTCACAGCTGACGGCGAAATCGCGTCTTCGGAAATCTATCGCGCCACCGTTCGCAACAAAGCGCAACTTACGTATAGTGGCGTGGGTCCATGGCTTGAAGGGACCGCGCCACCCCCGCTCAAAGTCTCTGCTTCGGCTGAACTGCAAGGGCAGCTTAAATTGCAAGACGAGGCAGCACGCGCTCTCCGGGACCGGCGGCACCGGCTAGGGGCCTTAGATTTTGACCGAATCGAAGCGCAACCCATCGTTTCAAACGGCCAAGTGACAGACATCGCGGCTCTCCGAAAAAATCGGGCAAGCAATTTGATCGAGGATTTCATGATTGCGGCGAACGAGGTCATGGCGCGGGCCCAAAAAGACGCAGGCGTGTCCGCTATTCGCCGTGTTGTCAAAACACCGGAGCGTTGGCCTCGCATCGTGGACCTCGCGGCTAAGTACGGAAGCCACCTTCCCGCCGAGGCGGACTCGGGCGCGCTCGCAGCCTTTCTTCAGCAGCAGAAGCAGAAGGATGAGGTGCACTATCCGGACCTCTCGCTAGCGGTAATCAAACTGATGGGCCCGGGTGAATATATTCTCGCGAAACCGGGAGACCCCGCTCAGGGCCATTTCGGTCTCGCCGCGCTTGACTATACGCACTCAACCGCGCCCAACCGGCGCTTCGCTGATCTGGTTACGCAGCGCCTGCTCAAGTCTACTCTGGCCAAGAGCGCCGCGCCTTATTCGGATGAAGAGCTCTCCGCCATTGCGCAGAACTGCACCCTTAAGGAAGATGCAGCCAGGAAAGTGGAGCGCGCCATGAGCAAGCGTGTCGCGGCGCTGGCTTTCCATAACCGCATCGGTCAAAGCTTCGACGCTGTGGTAACCGGCGTTACTCCGAAAGGAGTTTTCGTACGGGTGATGAATCCACCCGTAGAAGGCCGCTTGATGCGCGGAGAGCAAGGCGTGGATGTGGGCGACCGGATACGCGTCACGCTGTTGAACACGGACCCGCAGCGCGGTTTCATCGATTTCAGCCGATGATGAATATCGCCGCGTTACTCAGTCACGCGACGGGACGGCATGCGTTCTTTGAAACTCATCCAGCTTCTCAATGAACGTGGGCCATAGCTGTGCCGAATTGACGCTTGTAATCCAGGTGATTGTCTTACCGGGCTGTCCAGGCACAAAAGACAAATCAGTGCCCAGCCGCGGCCGCGGGATCGACTTCTGGGTTGTCATACCTTGCTCATGCGCAAGAGTGATGATGTCCCAAATCACCCAGGGTTTCGAGAAATCATTTTCACGCAAAGGCTTCACAGCGCGGAAATACCAGGCCTGATATTCGTTCCACAACCAGGCTCCTATCGATCCATGTTCGCTGATCAATTTTTTAGCTTCGTCAAAGTGCAGGGCTAAGTCACGCTGGCAGACATCTCCGGAACCGATTGTGACTGGAACATTTGAATCCAAGATGACCCGCCACGCCACTGGATCGTTTTGGACGTTATACTCTTTTCCGGCTTCAGTTAAGTTTTTAAATCCCATCGCAACTACGTTGATCCGATCGGCAACGCTCGGGTCCTGAAGGAGAGCAGAGGCAACATCCGTGGCAGCGCCGATGGTCAGCACCACCAAGCGGTTTTCTTGGGAGAAGCGCTTTGAGGTCTCCAGAATGAAGTTCACTCCACTGTTCAGGCGCGGAGTCTTGCTGTCCGGTAAAGGCAAGCTGGAACCTTCAAACAGAGGTGGATGGGTAGCCAGACCCAAGCGGCGCTCTACAACATCCTTCAAAATTTCATACGTGGCATGCGCAGAGGGATCAGGCAGACTGGGCGCGTGAGCTGAAATGATGCCTTCGACGTCGAACACTGGGTTCACAAGCAGGTACGTGATGGCCCATTGATCGTCTATCTCGTTGCCCACGTCTGTGGACAAGATAACCGGCACCTTGCCCCAAGCCACGCCTGATAAGACACCTGACAACAACAAGAGAGCGAGCGGATGAAATGGTACTTTACCCATGATGTTCACCGTAGCAAGCGAATGAAATCGTACCTCAATGTAGCGGCGGCAGCCGCGCTTACCTTCGGGCTGCAGGGCGCAAACAGATCGGAGTACGCTGCCGTTAACAATTGGCCCATTGTCAACGGTCCGGACGGCGCGCACTATTCGGCTCTAACGCAAATCAATCGCAAGAACGTCAGTCAACTGCAGCGCGTGTGGCAATTTGATTCGGGCGATCAGTACGAAGGCTCTGAGATGGAGTGCAACCCTATTGTCCTGGATGGCGTGCTCTACGCCACGACTCCTCGCCTTCGCGTCATTGCGCTCGATGCCGCTTCCGGCAAATTGCTGTGGGACTTCGATCTTCATAAGGGTGAGAAGATCACGGCGAAGCAGCGGAGCCGCGGACTCGCCTATTGGGGCGACGGCGTTGACCGGCGTATATTCGCCGGCATCGATAGCTACATCTATGCATTGAATGCGGCCACTGGCCAGCCGATTGTCTCTTTCGGGAACGCCGGACGCATCGATCTCCTGGAAGGGCTTGGCACGAATGCAAAAGGTTTGACCATTCAAGCAACCAGCCCGGGCGTGGTTTACAAAGACCTCCTCATTCAGGGGACGCTTGTCTCCGAAGATCTTCCCGCTGCGCCCGGTCACATCCGCGCCTATGATGTTCGCAGCGGCAAAATGCGCTGGATCTTTCATACGATTCCCTTGCCTGGCGAACTCGGTTACGACACTTGGCCGAAAGATGCGTGGCAAGCTATCGGTGGAGCGAACGCCTGGTCAGGTCTAACGCTTGACGCAAAGCGTGGTCTCGTCTTTGTCTCGACAGGTTCGGCTGCCTTCGACTTCTACGGTTCTAACCGCATAGGGGACGATCTGTTCGCGAACTGTCTGCTGGCGCTAGATGCCGCGACTGGCAAGCGTGTGTGGCACTTCCAATTCGTACGGCACGATCTTTGGGACCGCGATCTTCCGGCTGCCCCCACTCTTGTTCAAGTGCGCCAGAACGGCCACGCCATCGATGCGGTCGCTCAGATCACCAAATATGGCTACGTCTGGATGTTCAATCGCGAAACCGGCGAACCGCTTGTTCACTACCAGCGAATCGCCACGCAGCCCAGCGACGTAGACGGCGAAGTGGCCTCCAGCTTTCAGCTTCTACCAACGGAGCCGCCGCCCTACGCTCGCCAGCAAGTCACCCCGGACATTTTGACGGACCGCACTCCCGAAGCGCACGCAGCAGTGCTGAAGCAATTAAGCACATTCGTCAGTGGTCCGCAGTTTACTCCACCTACTCGACAAGGAACGGTGATCTTCCCGGGCTTCGACGGCGGTGGAGAATGGGGCGGCGCTGCCTGGGATCCCCAAACCGGCCTCTTTTACATCAACTCCAATGAGATGGCTTGGATCTTGCGTCTTGTTCCTCGCGGCCTCGGTACCGAAGCAGTCACTGGCTCTGAGCTCTACCGGCAGAACTGTTCCGGCTGCCATCGGTTGGATCGGCAAGGAAGCCCGCCGGAGTTCCCCTCGCTCGTCGATATAGGCGAGAAACGAACACGCACCCAAGTCTCCGATACCTTGCACCACGGAGGTGGACGCATGCCTGGGTTCGGTCAATTGGGGGAGGGCGCAATCAATGCCATTATCGATTACCTAACCACCGGCAAAGACGTTCGCATGGATGGCGCCGAGCATCCCACCGTCACAGCCTTCTCGCCCTTGAAGTACGGCATGGACGGCTACAACAAATGGCTGGACCCGGACGGCTATCCTGCTGTGAAACCGCCCTGGGGCACCCTGAATGCTCTGGATCTCAATAAGAAGAGCTATGTCTGGCGTAAACCATTCGGCGAGATTCCTGCTCTGGCTGCCAAAGGCATGCACGGCACCGGCTCTGAAAATTATGGCGGAGGCGTTGTGACTGCGGGAGGCCTGCTGTTCATCGCCGCAACCGATCGCGATCACAAGTTCCGCGCCTTCGATAAGAAGACCGGCGAGATTCTATGGGAGACCACTCTGCCCACCGCCGGAAATGCTACGCCCGCCGTCTACTCCGTGGATGGCCGTGAGTATGTCGTCATTGGCGCGGGCGGAGGCAAGTGGGGCGAGGCAAGCGGCGGCAGCTATATCGCCTTCGCGCTACCCTCAGCGCATCCTCGATAAGCACGCCCGCTATCTATTCTGCCCGTAACAAGCGTTCGAGCCGTGCTTGCGGCAGAAATGCGTCTCCAGCAAAGAATTCGAGATGGGCGCTGCGTCACGGTTGATCGACAATGTCAGGAAAGCCATATGGGCTATTTCCTCTACGATTGCGGCGGTGCGCGCCGCTTCCGTCACACTCGGTCCCCACAGGAATGGCGCGTGTCCGGAAACCAGCACAGCAGGCGTTTCAAGCGGATTCAAATCCGTGAACCGCTCTATGATCACAAGCCCGGTATTTAGCTCATAGTTGGACTTGATCTCTTCCGGTCGCATGGGCCGCGTAACGGGCAATGGTCCCGGCAGGTAGTCGGCGTGCGTTGTTCCCAGGCACGGGATGTCCTTGTTCGCCTGCGCCCAAGCGGTGGCATAGCGCGAGTGCGTATGCACAACGCCGTTCACGCCTTCCCAAGCGCGATACAAGGCTAAGTGAGTGTGGAGGTCGGATGACGGCCGCAGCGTCCCCTCCACAATCCGGCCGTCCAGGTCGGTCGCCACCAGGTCCTCCGGCCTCAGCTTGTCATAGGGAACACCGCTCGGCTTAATGACGGCCAGTCCTCTCTCTCGATCAAACCCGCTGGCATTTCCGAAGGTAAACATCACCAGCTTTCGGCGAACCAGCTCCAGGTTTGCCTCCAGCACCTCTTCCCTAAGTTGCCTCAGTTCCATCGTTGCTTCCGTTAACCAGCCGCCGCGGGCAGGGTGAAGCGGAAGGTGCTTCCTGTTCCGTAGCCATCGCTCTCGACCCAGATGCGGCCACCGTGGCGCTCCACTATGCGCTGACAGGTGGCAAGCCCGATTCCAGTTCCGGGTATCTCGCGTCCGTGGAGGCGCTGAAAGGCGGCAAAGATGCGCTGCTGGTTTTCCCGGGCAATCCCGATGCCGTTATCACGGATCGAAAATTGAATCATCTCGCAGTTCGCTTCCCTTTCAGCACTGACATGCACTCTGGGCAACTCCTCCGGCCGACGATATTTCAACCCGTTGCTAATCAGGTTTTGGAAAAGCTGTGAGAGTTGCATCCGATCGCCTTTGATCGAAGGAAGTGAATCGTAGGTGATCACCGCCTGGGAGTCTGCGATCGCATTCTGAAGGTTTTCCAAAGCCCAGCCCAACATCTCCGCAGCGTTCGCTTCTTTCCAGCTTTCCTCGTTGTCCTGGGTTGCCTGGGCATAAGCAAGTAGTGATTGAATCAAGGACCTCATCCGGTCGGTACCATCGCGGATGTAGGTAATAAACTCGTCTGCGGTGGCGTCCAACTGGTTGCGGTACCGCCGCTCTAAAAGGGCGACGAAGCTCGAAACGGTCCGCAGTGGTTCTTGCAGATCATGACTAGCCATGTAGGCGAATCTGTTCAGATCTTGATTCGACTGCACGAGCGAGGCATTCAGCTGCCCAAGCGTTTGATTGGCTTCCTCTAAAGCCCGCTTAGCGCGTTCTGATTCTTCTTCCGCCCGGCGCATTCGAAGCAAGGCGCGGACGGTGGCCAATAGTACTTCGCTCTCGAAAGGCTCCACAAGGTAGGCGTCGGCGCCGTTGTCGAGCGCGCTGGAGCGATCCGCTGGATCAACCGATGAGGCACATAATTGAAGAACGGCCGTCCTTGAAATGAGTCCGTCTGCTTTGATCCGGCGGCAAACTTCCAGCCCGTTTATATCGGATAGATTAACGTCGAGCAGAACTAAGGCAGGACGGAGCGATGCAATCAGATTCAAGGCTTCCAGGCCAGAATCCGCCTCATGTACGTTGTATCCGGCCTGGTTCAGGACAAGGGTGCGTACACCGCGGCCCGGCTCGTGAGCGGTGACATTGAGAATGATAGGCGCGATCAAGTTATTCGAACCGCGCTCGCCCGACTGGGGTGGCCCAGAGGAGGATGCGAATAAGCGCTTCGTCTCCCGTACCAATCAAGCCAAACAGGGACGATGGCGGCTTGATGCCGAAGTCACTCAAACGAATCGTTGCATCGCCGTCGATTTGAAGGGTATCGTGTTTCCTCGCGCTGAGCACGACATTGACCTTTACCGGCTGAGTGACGTCGCAGATTGTTAGTTCACCTTGGACAACAAAACCTCTTAGGGGCTTCAAAGTAATTCCACTGGAGCTAAAGCGAACTTCGGGATGCGCTTCCGTCACCAAGGCTTCGTCCCGTGCATATTGCGTCACAAGCTCTTGCTTCCTCCCGTTCAACCAAGCATCGCGGCAGACGACGCTGCGAGTGTCAATTACTATGCTGGCACGGGACATGCCGGGCTGATCGACGGCATAGGAGAGATCCCCGCTGAATTTCTCAAAAAACAAGGTGTGCTTTTTGCGGCGGAGCAGCCCAGTCTTAAAAAGTTCAATCGCAATCGTGGAGTCGATGGAAGGCGAGATCGTGTAGGAAGCTTCGCGAACGGGCATTGGCGCTTATAGCCAGACGTAAGCGGCGTGCCAGGAGTTCACTTTATCGCTGAAACGGCCAAGACTAGCGGCGTTACTTTGTCAGGACCTGCTCAATGAAAGCGAGCGCTCGGGGGTCTTTTGATTGTCCAAGCCAAAAGAAGGCCTGCTTGCGAACCTCCGGGTTCCTCTGACTGCGCGCTACCTGGATCAGTTTGGGAACACCCTCCTCCGTTGGTAACTGGTACAGCGCAAACACTGCTTTCTTTTTCACCTCTTCGTCGGGGTCGTTCTCGATTGCGTTGGTGATAGTA
>CAXUCT010000031.1:10378-18202 GCA_964249415.1 uncultured Bryobacteraceae bacterium
GTAGCCGCGGCCCGTTCACCCGCTCTTTGAGCGAGCCAGAATAGAGCCTGTTCCCGGACGCGTGGCGACGCATTTTGCCGGGCCATCTCTATGAGAATGCCGGAAGCGCGAGGACCATCATGCTGAGAAAGGGCGAAGAGTGCGCCGTTGGAGAGGCGGTCCGATGTGTCTTTGGCGACGAGACTCCCCAAGAAAGAGAGGCTGACGTCAGGGGGTACGCCAGTCAGCCAAATAAAAGGTAATCCTCCCGCGTCCAGGGGACAAGAAAACGAATAGGCTTGAACCTTTTCGATCGAGTTGCCGGACACCCGGAACAGAACCGCGATGGTATCTGAACCTTCGAGAGAAACAGGGTTTGCTGAAGTCGGGCGGACGTGGATCCGGCCGCCGTTCTCTTCAAGCGAGCAGCCATTTTGGGCCGCCCCATTCCAACAGCAGCTTCCACTGTCGTGCCGGAGTGATTTTACGGCGTAACCAAACCAGGTGGGATGAACCGCATGAATTTGCCCTTCGAGGTTGCCGGAGAAAGGCCTGGTTTCCAGTTGCGCATTCACCAGATTGGGTTGTGAACTCCGGCAGGGCGCCACGCAAGCAAACGCAAGAAGCATAAGCATTCTCATCTGAGAACCTCCATCATGTAATCGGTAACTTCCTTGGAGTGAACCAGCGACATCTTCCTTGCAATCTCGGCCTTCATCTCCGGATTTTTTTCGGCGCGTGCAAGGTCGACAAGAGCTTTGCCGTTTTGCTGGAGGAAGAGCGAGTTTAGAACGGCCTCACGTACCTCCCGGTTTCCATCGGTCCCATAGATGGATATGAGCAAATCCCCACGGCCATTGCTTCCCATGAGGCCGAGTGATTTGATTGCCGCCACTCGCAGCGCAGGATCTTTTTCTGACCGGGCGATATCCGCTAACTTTGCCGAATTTCCGCTCATGAACATGGAGTTCAGAATGGCTTTCTTGTCTTCGACGGAACTTTGGGACTGATAGAGTCGCCACAGTTCGTCTTGTCCGCCGCTCATAGCGAGTTGCCGTATAGCGTCCTGCCGCAGCTCAGGATTCGGCTCCGTTTTTGCAGCGTTCAATAGGAAGTCGCGCGACCCTGACTGCATAAAGCTCCTCAAGATCTCGCGTTTCAAGGCCATATCTGAGGACGAAGCGTAGATGGATGTAAGTTCACGCCGTGCATCGGCGTTGCCAGCCATCCCCATGTAACGGATGGCCCTGCGCTGCAGATCAGGATTTGCACTCCCGCGAGCAGTATCGCTGAGGAGCTTTTGCGCTTGTGCCGAGGAGTTCTGAGTGAGCACGAACAACGCTTGCTCTTTCAGCTTCTCCGAATTGTTACTCGAAAGCAGATTTTCGAGAATTGGGAACGCCCTGTCCGGGTCGGACTGCATCAGGCTATTGACAGCGATGAGCTTCAGATCCTCATCCGGCTGATCGTTGGGGCTGACCCGATCACCGGCTTGCGCGCGGACTTCCATCGCGAGTGCCTGCGCGTCTTTAAGCCAGCGGCTGGAGGGGTGTGATCGGCGGAGATCGGCAACAGTGGCGAGTGCCTCTTCCCGTCGACCAGCGCGGTTTTGCGCGTAAGCCTTCCAGTAAAGCGCGGCGTCTGCATTGGTCCTGCTACCCGATGCGGACGTGAACGCGGCGATGGCCTGGTCCCACTGCCTGGCATCCAATTCGCGCAATCCATCCTGGTAATTCTGGTCCTCGGCAGCCTGATGCGACTGAAAGTCCTGGGCCGGCGCAAGCGTCCAGCCTTGCGGCAGGGCAGGCAGCGCCAGAGCGAAAACGAAAATTCCTTTGCGAATCATAATTGCTGTCCTTTTCGACGAGCGTCGGTGCTCGTGACACGAATTCTAAACAGGAGGCTTTCGTTGTCGACGCGCTGTTGCAGCGCCAACAAACCCTCAGAGGAAATGTCGGATGGACTGTTTGCAAGGTCGAGCAGCACTCGTTCCAAGTCGTCCAACAGTGCAGCATCAGCGAGGTCGCGATCGCGTGCCGCGGTTTGGCGAAGCAGGCGATTTTCGCTCAGCAGATTACGGGCGCGCTCGCGCTCATTTTGGAGATCCAGGTTGCTCGACGTTGAATTAAGCAGCTCTGCCAGAACGATTTGCGAACGCTCCAGATGCTCGCTCATCGCCATCAAAAGAACGCGTTCCCGTGCCCGGGCAGAAAGTCCAACATTTCGTTCCCGCTGTGTGACCATTCCTGCGAAGAACGCAATGATTAACAGGGTGATCAACGCGGGCGCCAGCGTCCACGACGGCAGCCACGGTTGGCGACGCTTGAGCGGAGGTCCCTCCTGGGATAACTGCGGCTGCAAGCGCGCCCAGACCTGACCGCCATACGAATCACTGCGTTCCGGCACGGGATGTTCGCCCAGGCCTTCCAGTAGATCCCGCAACTGTTCCAGGCTAGAACGACACTCCCGGCAGTGTTGAAGATGGGTGCGCAGTTGCGGTGCGAGATCGCCATAATAGGCGTCCAGTTGCTGCTCGCCTGTGAGATGGATGGTTTTCATCGAACGACTCCTTCCCAGGCCGGCTCCAGCGCGCGGCGGAGCTTTTGAACGGCGCGGAAAACGCTATGCTTCGCCGCATTAGCGCGCACGCCTAAGGTGCGGGCAATCTCTTCGATATCGCATTCTTCGTAGTGGCGAAGCACGAACGCAGTGCGTTCCATGTCGCTCAGTTGTGCCAAGGCATCACCGAGTAGTGCGGTAATCTGGACGCTTTGCGTCAAGCGCTCAGGCGAAGGATCGGGCGCGGCAACCTGGTCCAACCAATTAGACTCTTCGCCACTCGCAACGGCCCAGGTCTGTTGCTCGCGCCTGCTCTTGCGGAGGCGAATCAGGTCCAGCGAGCAGTTCGCGCAGATACGGTAGAGCCAAGTTCCGAATGTGGATCGTCCATCAAAGCGGTGCAGTTGCTTATAGGCCCGAAGAAACGTCTCCTGCACCAGATCTTCAGCGTCCCGTTCGTTGCCAGTCATACGATACGCGAGACCGAACACAGACCGGCTATGCCGCTCCACCAAAACACGAAAGGCATGCTGATTGCCTTGGCGTGCCTCTTCGGCGGCCGCTACGTCGGTCCATTCCATCCGGCTGGTCTTTAGACTGCGAACAGGGGACGCGGTTAGCTGAGAAGTATCGCTTTAGGGCGGCACGTAAACAGTGGCCGCTGATGAACACCGATGAACGCGGATTCTTAGATTCGTTGACGGAGCAGGTGCTTGGGGCGATGTTTGAGGTCTCCAACGCTTTGGGCGCTGGATTCCTTGAGAAAGTCTATGAGCGCGCTCTGCTCAAAGAACTCCGTCTTCGCGGCATCCGGGCCCGTACCCAAGCCTCGTTTACGGTCACTTACAAAGGCCAATCAGTCGGCGAATACTTCGCCGATATTCTGGTTGAAGAGGTGTTGGTAGTCGAACTGAAGTGTGTGGACCGCTTGGCCAGCGAACACACTGCCCAATGCATAAACTATTTGCGAGCCTCTGGCCTGACCCTCTGTCTTCTCGTCAATTTTCAGAAGCCGAAAGTCGAGTGGAAGCGCATCGTTCATGGATTCCGCGTTTCTCCGCAAATCGGCGTTCATCAGCGTTGATCGGCGGCCTCCAACATTCTGAACATCACACTAGTGCCGGGCGGGCGCCGATGTCGCGGAGACAATGATCGACCCAGAGTTTGGTGAGCTTCTCCTGCGCGCCATTTTGCGATAGACGCGAACGAAGGCTGCCGAACTCTACGTGATCCAGCGGCTGGTCTTGATTGAAACAGGAGAACACTACGGTCTCTTTTCCGGTGATAGGGTCCTTGTGCATCTGCAGGCACTGCGCGCAAATCTCTTTCATCATGCATTGCATGGGCGAATTGATGCTGCCGATTGCCTGGTGACCGGGTTTTAAATAGGGCCGCAGGACGCTGTGCCGTGCCTGCTGAACGGCGCGCATCATGCCATCGGAGCCGATGACGATGAGCCGGTCGACGGAGTTCAGCGGAATCTGCGGGTCGCCGAGATCGCCGCGAGCGTAGGCCGCCATCGCTTCCACGATGTTGCCGACGAAAGCACTGTCTTGAATGCGATCAGGAGTGAACCCAGGGGCTTCGTCGCAGACCCAAATGACAACGTCGGCGGCGCGCTCAATCTCCTCGACCTTGTAGCGGTCGATGATCTTCTTATAGCCGGCAAAGTAGACAACACGCGAACCCGAAGCTCGGAGTTGCTGGCCGATTGAGAAGAGAACTGCGTTGCCCAACCCGCCGCCGGCGAGCAGAACGACTTCGTGGGCAGGAGTTTCGGTCGGCGTTCCGGTAGGGCCCATTAATATGACAGGTTCTCCGGGCTTGAGGAGGGAGCAGAGATCGGATGATCCGCCCATCTCAAGAACGATCGTTGAGAGTAAGCCTTTCTCCAGATCGACCTTCGCGCCTGTCAGCGCCAAGCCCTCCATCGCGAGCACGGTGGCACCAGTGCGCTGGGCAAGAGACTCATAGTTTTGCAGCCGGTAGAACTGGCCCGGCTGAAAAGCACGGGCGGCGATGGGCGCGCGAACGACGATCTCGACGATGTTCGGGGTGAGGCGAATGACGTCTTCGACGACAGCGCGCAGCTCAAAATTCAAGCGCTGCAGGAGCGCTTCGGGAGCAGGCTGGGTAGGCTGTTGGCGGGATAATACGCGGGAGAGCACGGGATAGCCGCGCTTGGCGCTGCCCATCGCCTTGACGACGTTGCCGGAGAAAGACGGGTGCAAGTCGCCGAAGAAGCTGATGGCGCGCCCATCAGGGGGGAGCGAAATGAGAACGTTGGCGGATGCGGGCTTAACACTACGTTCCGGCTTGACTGGATGGCCTTCTTCGTCCACAGCCTGGAAGTAACGACCGTCGAGGGTGAAGTTGAGCTCGTCTTCTCTCGCCAGAACAGTGTTGGGCTGGGTGCCGGCGGCCACCAGAATGCTTCTGGCGGGAAGAGTAATGTCTTCTCCCCCCGGCATGAGCTGGCCGGTCGCCGGATCAAAGCGTTGCTTTTCAAGCTGCAGCGCAATGGCGCTTCCAGCAGTGTCCACCACCACTTCTTTCGGGGCCAGACACTCAGCAAAGCGGACGCCTTCTTCGAGCGCCTTAGCGACTTCTTCGTGATTGAGCGTGTAGCTAGGGGAATCAATGAGACGGCGGCGATAGGCAACCGTGACACCACCCCAGGAATCGAGGAGTTCGATGAAGCTTGGAGTTCTGCCCGCGCGGGCGGCGCCGGCGCGCTCGGCACGTATGGCAAGCGCGTGAGCGATAAACTCGTCGGCTGTTTCGGTCTCTTCCGCGGTCCATTTAGAGCGGACTTCCCGCTCGCCCAGTTCGGCGACCAGCAACTCATAGCGCCTGAGGAACTTTTCGATCTGAACGACGTAGTAGGCGAGCGATTCCGTGGCGGTATCGATAGCGGTCAAGCCGCCGCCGATCACGACGATGGGCATGCGGATTTGCAGGTTAGCCAGGGATTCGAATTTGGCCGCGCCGGTCAACTGCAGCGCCATCAGGAAATCGGAGGCTTGACGAACGCCGCGGACGAGTCCGTTCTTCATCGGAATGACAGTGGGGCGGCCCGCTCCGGCGCACAGCGCGATATGATCGAAGCCCATTTCAAACGCGGAATCCACCGTCATGGTGCCGCCGAAGCGCACGCCCCCGAACATCGCGAATTCATAACGGCGTACCAGCAGCAGGCGGATAATCTTCAGGAAAGTTTGATTCCAACGGACCGTGGTGCCGTACTCGGCGACACCGCCGAAGCCCGCCATGACGCGATGGTCCAGCTGTTCGTAAATGTCCGTCACATCATGCAAAGGTTCGAAAGGCACGCGCTCGCCAAAAGGATTGACGCCGGAGACGTTTTCGGGCAGCGGCTCGATTTTCAATCCGTCCACGGCGGCGACGGTATGGCCATCGTTCATTAGATGATGCGCCAGGGTGAAGCCGGCGGGGCCGAGACCCACGATAAGTACTTTGTAGCCGCTGGCCGCACGTGGATAAGGCCGCGAGATGTTGAGCGGATTCCAACGCGTGAGCAGGCCGTAGATTTCGAAGCCCCACGGCAGTTCGAGCACATCTTTAAGCGTGCGCGTTTCCACCTGCGGAATGTCGACGGGTTCCTGCTTTTGGAAGATGCAGGACTTCATGCAGTCGTTACAAATGCGGTGTCCGGTGCCGGCGCACATGGGATTATCGATGGTGACAATCGCCAAGGCGCCGATGGGGTTGCCGTTGCCCTTGACGGCGTTCATCTCAGAGATCTTTTCGTCGAGCGGGCAACCGGCGAGCGGGACACCGAAAACGCTGGATTTGAAAGCGCCGTTCTTTTCTTTGAGACCGGTGGAACAGCTATCCTTGCCTTGGTTGTGACACTTGATGCAGTAATAAGCCTGATCGAGCGCCCCTTTTAGATCGGTGCCGGGGTCTGTGAGTTGGAAGCCCTCTCGATGGCGCCAGTGATCGGAGCTGAGCTCGATGCGCACCAAGCCGTCACTCTCCGTGGTCTGCACAGGAACCAGATGCGCGTAATCGAGCTTGTGAGGGACTTTGAACAGGACTCCGCGGCCGTGCTTCGCCTTGCCCTGGGGAGATAAAGTGGCCCAGGCTGTGTACTGCGCGGCAAGTTGTAATTGCAATTCGTGCGCGGCTTCACTGTCGAGCCATCGAGAAACATGCTTGGCGAAGCTTGCGTCCGTCAATGGCTCTTGAATCAAGGCTTCGAGTTCCGCGCCAATGGTGAATCCGTCTAGAGCACTTGCTTTGTCTTCCGTGTATCCAGTAAGGGCCTTGCGTTGGACAAAGCGGCGCTTCACTGAAAAGAGCGGCGCTAGTTCGGAGTGCTGAAGTTGAAGGCGCGAGAGCTCAGGCTCAATGCCGAATAACTGCGCGAGGAAATCTTCTAAATAAGGGGCCGTTTCAATGATGAGTTCAGAGTGCTGTTTGGGAGCGAGCGAGGCGGGGTTTTCACGCGCAGCGAGCAAGCGAGCGTGGAGTGACGGCATAGCCGCCTTAAGCTGCTCGAGAAAAAAGCCGTCGAGCTTAACCAGGCCTTCACGCTGATACAGATCGTTGAAGTTGAGTCCAAACGGCAACGCGAGTGCCCCCAAAGGCGGAGCGGTTTCCTTATCTTGCAGTAATGTATTCACAACAGGCCAGGATGACTTGATGTCCCGAATAGAAGTCGCTGCTGAAGAGAACACGGACGGGTCGCCTAGAAAGAGGCGAGTCAGATAGGCTCGGGGCAGCTAAGTCTATTCTCGCAAATCCGATGGGGTAGCGGCATTTTCGGACGCAGTTGCGGTATGAGTTTGTGCCGGCGCGGATGGTCCGAGGCGTTTAGGCGGCCTGGAGGCGCGTTTTCAGGCGCTCCAATCGGTTGGGAATGCGCGTTTCGGGCGTTTCGATGTTCATGGTGAGCACTTCCTGGTGCTCGGCTTTGGCTTCGGCGAGCCAAACTTGGAATTTGTGTAGATCTTGCTTGCGATTTTCGTTGTTTTGGCGAATGGTTTGATTCGCTTCCTTGCGGGCTGCTTCGGCCGCTGCACGCTTTTGCGATTCGAACCCAATTTCGGCTTTTCTCTTTTCGGCTCTTAGCTTTAAGAGGTCATTCAGGCACTTGTGGAAGGCGCGTTCGTGGGTGGCTTGGTAGCGCATGTAGAGGGTGAGCGAGGGTTCGGTGGCGTGCGCGGGCGCTTCGAAGCAGCGATTTTGCAGCTCGATGGCGCGCTGGGTGAGCCAGTGATGCTGGGCCATCTTTTCGACGAGAACTTGTTCGGTGAACTC
>CAXUCT010000032.1:0-2230 GCA_964249415.1 uncultured Bryobacteraceae bacterium
CCCTAAACCGCGCAGCACCGGCAGCTTGAAAATCGGAAATTGATCGGACAGGCGCGCCAGCGGGCTCTCTTCCGTCACAATCTCCCCATCCGGCCTGCGAACCGCCACGCAGTAGCTATGCGGCGACCGCATCATCACGCCTTCCATCACGGCTTGGCCGCCGATAAGCGTCGTCTCTTCGCCGTTTTCTAACACGGGAAGCAGCTGTATGTGCGTGAAAAGACGCACCATTCCGCGCAGGTTCAAGTGAGGGGCTCCAGTCATATTATAGCTTGGCAAAACCGTCACCCCTGCCCAGACCTATCGGTGCTTGATGTCAGCAAAAGCCCAAAAGAGACAGGATCACTCGGGCGTCGGCGAGCGGAAAGCCCGCACTATTCCGGCACCTTTCACAAATCTTATTCACATCAGCGGAGTACGTAGGTCTAACGAGCAAATCCGAACGTTGCAATCAGATAATGCAACCGGCGCGCCGCCTCCGCGAAGCTATCAGGACTATCAGTTTTCCTGTGTTCTTGCCAAGCTCCTTCCACTTCTTTCATGTCCACCAGCTCAACCAGTCGAAGGAAGTCTCTCGCATCGTGCATCTGCGCGATCCATTTACGGCGCGCTCTTATGTTGCTTTCCGAGACAACCCTCTATTGCTTCCTGCCAATGTGCGCCGCTCTCGCCGTCGCTCACTCCCAACGCCTGTACGTGGTCGTTTGCGTCCGTTGACAAAGCCGTGCGAACATACGTCACAGTCACGCTCGTAATTGAAGGCCCAATAGGTGTCAGTCGAACATCCACTGTGAACACAAGCGTGTCGGGAACGAAGGACACATATTGCATGCGGCCTGAGTTCAGATCAAACAATGTATTCACCCACACGCTCTTGTGAGGGCCGTGCTGGACAGTGAAGACCGTCCCTTCAACGTCCTTGCCCGGTTGTGGGTAAAGAAATTCAGGAGCCCAGTACTCGCCAGCCCAGCACTTTTCGCCCTCCGGGCCAAACAGAGGCGCAGCACGGCTCAAAGGCGCTTGTACCGTGAATCGGAAGCTGTTTCGGACGTGCGCTGGCGCCGCCTCCGTTGCTGAGACAGGTCTTGTCATAGGGAAGGGAGCAAATGCCAGAAGCAGAAAGGCGAGACGCTTCATTCCCGCTCCTTCAGCCGATGGCTATCGGAAGCGCGTAGCGTCAGGCCATAAATACTCCTGAACTGCTCAATCTCTTTTAATGTCGGTGTCGAGAATGCCGCTTTCCCCTCAAACGCATGCAGCACAATTCCTTCGAGCAGATCACCCAAGCTCATGTCCTTCAATTCGGCAACCGCCTTCAGTACCTTGACAAGCCGCTTTTCCATCCTGACGCCGGTCTGAATACGCTCGACCTCAACGGTCCTGCTTGCGCCCACGTGTACCAAGGTACCACGGTACAAACGGCTGCCGCCGTCTGGACGTGAAAAGGGCTGCCGGAACAGCCGCGGACGTCACTACGCGCGCTATCTCAGCCAGTGCCCTTGAGGCGTTGGGAACGTCCCTTCAATCCGGGATCGCACATACCATACTTAGAGGAGAAGAAACCGCTTCATGTGAGCGAGGATAATTTCATCACCAGCACGGTCATGTCGTCGTGCTGCGGGGCTTTTCCGGTGAAGGCATCGGCGGCTTCGAAGATGGCCTTTACGATGTCCCCGGCCGTTTCGCTGGCTACGTTCTGGGCAGCAAGGATCATAGCCTCTTCACCCCATTCTTCGTCAGCGGCGGTCAGCGCTTCGCTGATGCCGTCCGTATAGGCGAAAAGCAGGTCGCCGGAGTGAAGCAGGAGCGAATCCTCTTCGTAGCAGGCGTCAGGAAGCAAGCCGACCACGGGGCCGCCAGTTTCCAGGCGCAGGTGGTGATAGCCGCCGTCTGGCGAGGGGCGGATCAGCGCGGGAGCGTTGTGACCGGCGTTTATATACTGCAGTCGGCAAGTGGCGGGATCATAGATGCCGAGAAAGAACGTGGCGTAGCGATTAACGGCGGAAGCCTCGTAAATGAGGCGATTCATGTTGCGCATGAGCGTCGTGAGATCGCCGGAGGCATTCAGCGTCAGGGTGCGCAAACAGGCCCGTAGGCTCGACATCAGCAGGGCAGCCGAGATGCCTTTGCCTGAGACGTCGCCGATCGCGAGGCCGAGGCGACCGTCACCGGTATCGAAAACATCGTAATAGTCGCCGCCCACGCCGAAGACCGTGCGGCACGTGCCGGC
>CAXUCT010000032.1:2240-3230 GCA_964249415.1 uncultured Bryobacteraceae bacterium
GTGCCGGCCAGAGTGACGCCGGGAATGGCGGGGAATTGCTGTGGGAATAAGCGTTCCTGAACCTCGCGAGCGATCTCCATTTCGCGAGCTGCGCTCGCGCGCTCGATGGCCGCCTGCGCCAACGAGACCGCAGTTTCGCTGAGTTCGAGTCCTAAGCCAGTTTGCACGCCCACCGATTCGAGCAGACGCAGATCGGAAGGCGTGTACGGTGCTTCGGAACGTTTCGGACCGAGCGCCATCGCGCCCAACAATTGCGTGCGTCCAGACAATGGAAGCAGCAATTCGGGTGAATCCGGGTCGGGCGTCCGGCCGTCATTGGCGCTATTGAAGATCGGTTTCGATAAGCGGCCATGGTCGAGCATGCCTAATGGCGTAACAAGCTCCGGCCCAATGGCATAAGCAGGTGTGAACCGGCCGTTGCTGCGCAACAAAACTGTGAGCTGGTCGATATGCAGAACATCGGAGATCCGGTGCGAAACCATCCGGATCAACTCTGCTGGTTCTGAAATCGTTTGCGCAGTTTTGGCGAGTTGGCTGAGTGTCACTTCGGCATCGTATGCTTCGCGAAAGAACTTTCGATCGATCCACTGCTGCATTAGGTCGGTGGGCGACCTCTTCTTAAGGAACAGAAAGCCGAACAGCAGGAGTACGGCGCTCCACAAGGCGGTGGTCAGCGAGTCGTGATGATGGCTGAAAAGAGGAACCGCGACAAACCAGATAAGAGCCGCGATCCCGGCAATTCGGAAGACTTTCACCGTAGTACTGGCCAGCACGTATTTGCTGCCCATGCGCAAGAGGATGCTCACGTCCATGGCGCGCTGGACGATCACGACATAGGCGAGCGTCAGCGGAAAGAAGAGCATGAGGACGATCGAGAGGAAAAGGAGCCATCGGCCGCTGTCGTTCGGATCGGCAATTCCCAAGTAGGGCAATAATCCCCAGATGATAAGAATGCTGCCGAGCCCCACAACGGAGCCTGCCACCAAGACT